>JANOMD010000292.1:0-1683 GCA_031420135.1 Rhodoferax sp.
GAAAACCTGGTGGCTGCGGCGAATGCACTGAAGGGCCGACAGCGTGGCGACACGGACCCCGAGCTGGTGTTTGGCTACTTCCCGCGCCTGAAAGAGCGGCGCAAACTGTTGGCCGGTTATCTGTCTGGCGGCGAGCAGCAAATGCTGGCGATTGGCCGCGCCATCATTGGCGCACCGCGCCTGATTTTGCTGGACGAACCATCGCTGGGCCTGGCGCCGCTGGTGGTGAGCGACATTTTTTCCATCATCGAACGCATCAACCGGGAGCAGGGCGTGGCGATGCTGCTGGTGGAGCAGAATGCGCGCGTGGCGCTGCGTGTTGCGCATTACGGCTACATCCTGGAGAACGGGCGCATCGTCATCAACGGCACGACCGACAAACTTTTGGGCGACCCTGACGTGCAGCGTTTCTATCTGGGCGGCGGCGGCGCGGGCGAGGGTCACGTGAGTTTCCGCGATGTCAAACATTACAAGCGGCGCAAGCGCTGGCTGTCATAGAGTTTGCAACTGATCGATTGTGTGACGCCCATGACGAGCTCTCTTGACGACCTGAAAGATCTGCCGCTACCCCAGCAACTGCTGTATTGGGCGATGCACAGCCCGGACAAAGTTGCGCTGCGGCAAAAAGAGTTTGGCGTCTGGCAAACCGTGACCTGGGCGCAATATGCGCAACAGTCGCGCTGGTTTGGCTTGGGCCTGTTGCAACTGGGTCTGGAACGCGGGAAAAGTGTGGCGATTTTGAGTGAAAACCGCCGCGAGTGGGCCTTTGCTGAACTCGGTATTGCCATGGTCGGCGGCATCACCGCTGGGGTGTACCCGACGTCGCCAGCCCATGAGGTTGAATATCTGCTGGCATTGTCGGAAGCGCCGATCATCGTTTGTGAAGACCAGGAGCAGCTCGACAAGGTGCTGGAAGTCCGCACCCGCCTTCCATTTTTACGCGCGGTCGTTGTGATCGACCCGCGCGGCCTGCGCAAATATGAGCGCGACGGCCTGCTCGACTTTGCCGATGTGGTGGGGCTGGGCCAGCGGTTTGAATCCGGTCACGCAGCCGAAGCCGCAGCCAAGTCGGCAGGCCCGGCGCTGGACGACATTGGCTTGATGGTTTTCACGTCAGGTTCGACCGGGCGCCCCAAGGCAGCCATGATGAGCTGGCGCGGTCTGGGCACGGCAGCCCGTGGGCTCAATAGCATGCTGGCTTGCAGCGAACGTGATTCGCTGGTGTCTTACTTGCCGCTGTGCCATGTGGCCGAACAGATGTTCTCCATCCACATCCCGCTGGCCAGCGGCGCCGTGGTCAACTTTGCCGAGAGCCTGCGCACGGTGCAGGAAGACCTGCGTGAACTCTCGCCGCAAATATTTTTTGGTGTACCGCGCATTTGGGAAAAGTTTTATGCGTCGATCCAGACCAAACTGCGCGAAGCCGGCGGCGTGCGCCTGTGGCTGTACCAGCGGGCGATTGCCACGCTTCAAACCAGCGCTGCAACGCCACGCGTGCGCTGGAGCGTGATGCAGCGCGTGCAATGGGCCATCTGGTATGTGTTGATCTTGCGGGCACTGCTGAATTTTGTCGGCCTGCGCCGCTGCCGGTTGGCAATCTCGTCGGGCGCGCCCATCGCCCCGGAAATCCTCACGTTTTTTCGTGTGCTGGGCGTGCCGATTCGCGAGGCCTATGGTTTGACG
>JANOMD010000293.1:0-3371 GCA_031420135.1 Rhodoferax sp.
CAACGACAACGTCAACAGCCCGATCATGAAAGAGTGGCTGTCCACCAACCCGGTGGATGGCGACGACATGCTCAAACACGACAAATGGCTGTGCATGATGTGGCCGCGTCTGGTGCTGCTGCGCGAGTTGCTGAGTGAGCAGGGCTCGATCTGGATCACGCTGGATGACAACGAGGTGCATCATGCCCGCAGTGTGTTGGACGAGATTTTTGGTGCAGAGAATTTTGTGACAACTTGCATTTGGCACAAGATGGACAGCCCGAAGAACACTGCGGAGTTCTTTAGTGAGGATCACGACTACCTCATTGTTTATGCCAAGTCCAAAGCAAATTGGAGTTTGAATCTGTTGCCCCGCACAGAGGAAATGTTGGCGCGTTACAAAAACCCGGACAACGATTCACGCGGGCCGTGGCTGCTTAGTGATTTAGCCGCCCGAAATCTGAATTCAAAAGGACGTTATCCGATTGCTACTAAGAATGGCCGTGTAATTGAGGGACCACCTGCGGGCAGTTATTGGCGGGTGAGCCGAGAAAAATTTGATGAGTTGGATGCAGACGGTCGAATCTGGTGGGGCGAGTCTGGCGATAATCGGCCCGGAATAAAGCGTTTTCTATCTGATGTCAAAGACGGCGTGGTTCCACAGACGATGTGGCATTGGCAAGAAGTGGGAAGTACACGCAATTCGAAGCAAGCGCTTTCTCAAATCATGGCCGCGAGTTTGAATGATGAACTTTTCATCACACCAAAACCTGTCGAGTTGCTTGAGCGCATTATCGAGATTGGCGCTCAAGAAAACGCCCTCATCCTCGACAGTTTCGCCGGCTCCGGCACCACCGCCCACGCCGTGCTCAAGGCCAACGCCAAAGACGGCGGCACCCGCAAATTCATTCTGGTCGAAGGCGAAAATTACGCCGACAGCCTCACCGCCGAACGCGTGCGCCGCGCCATCAAGGGCTATGCCTGGGTCGGCACACAGCGCGAGGCCTTGCTGGAAGAAAAAATCAACTTCACGCAGTTCAAAAAGGCCGATGAATGGCTGCAAAAGGTCGAGGCGATCAAGGCCAAAGAAGGGTTTGTGGAGGAGCCGGCGCAGATGGAGCTGGGAGGCTGGGGGGCAGAGCGGTCTGCGCAGGTTAAGGAGGAGCCCGCGCAGCGGGCGGGGGACACGGAGCAGAGCGTTCTGCCCCCCGGCCTCCCAGCGGGCGCGACCAATGCAGCCCCGGCACCGCTAAAGAAGCGACGTTTCGACAAAATCAACGTCGAGCTCAAAGACGGCATCCTCAAAGTCGAAGGGGAAAAGAAAATTTCACAAAGGGTCGATGGCCTGGGCGGCGAGTTTACCTACTGCACCTTGGGCGAGCCGCTGGACATTGAAAAGCTGCTCTCGGGCGAGTCCCTGCCCGCGTTTGACGCGCTGGGGGCCTGGCTGTTCCACACCGCCACGGGCGGCACCCTGGCTGCGGCAGACAAAGACGCGCCGCCCTGGTACCTTGGCGAGGCCAAGGATGCGCATGTCTGGCTGATTTACGAGCCTGATCTGCAATTTTTGAAATCGCCCGCCGCCGCGTTGACCTTGAGCACCGCCAAAGCCTTTGCCGATTGGGGCAAAGCAAGAGACACGCAACGAGGTGAGCGCAAAAACCACCTCGTCTTCGCCCCTGCCAAGTACCTGAGCAACAAGCAGTTGGCCGAGCACGGCATCAACTTCGCGCCGCTGCCGTTTGCGTTGTTTCGGGGGGCTTGACGCCATGATTCCTTACGCCGAGCGTTTTGAGATTGCCCGCATCCAATTTGGCAGAGCGTTGTCCAAGTTGCGCGAAGCAGTGGATTTGGATGAGACCAATGGCCATTGAAATCGCAAGTTTTGTGCGGCTGCAAGCCATGCCCGCTTTTGCCGCGCTCGAAGACCGCCTGGAGACGCTGTGACCGAGCTTGCATCGCAGCAAGACACACAGCCGCCGTTTGGCATTGCACCCCATGTGTATGCCAAATTGCAAGTCCTGTTTGACCAGGCGCCAGGCTTGGAGCGGGTCTGGGTTTATGGCTCGCGCGCCAGAGGCGATGCTCGGCTGGAGTCTGACATTGACCTGGCTTTTGACTGGCCTGGCAATGACGCTGGCCTGCTGCATTTGAAAGAGCAAATCGAGGAGGCCGGGCTCATCTACCGTATTGATGCCCTTCACTGGCAGACCAAGCTTGACGACGAGTTCCGCAATCGCATCGTGTGCGACCGCAAGATTTTCTGGGAACCCCGCCGGGGTCAGGTTTCGCTGCCGAATGAAATCGGCGCGACCCAACTCAAGAAATTCCAGACCGAGTCGCTGGAGCAGTTGGACCGCTATCTGGCTGAGTTGTGCAAACACAAAACGCAGTCCGAGGCGGCGCTTGCGGCATTCAGCCACAACAAGGCGATGGAAGACATGGCGGACCTGTTGCGCGGGGCAGCAGACTTCCCCAAGCGAACCTGGGACGCACTGCGCAATGCTGGCCTGCTACCGCCCAAGTTTGCCGCACAGGCGCATTCCAGCCGCTGGGACGGGGCAGAGCGCGCCATCCCCAATATTTGCCTCAAGGTGCCCACCGGCGGCGGCAAGACGCTGCTGGCTGCGGCCAGCGTGGGCAAGGTGTTCAACGCGTATTTGCAGCGCTCCACCGGCCTGGTGCTGTGGGTGGTGCCGAATGAGGCGATTTACCGCCAGACGCTGAAGACATTGAGCAACCGGGACCATCCGTACCGCCAGATGCTCAATGTCGCAGGCGCGGGCCGGGTGAAAATTCTGGAGAAAAACTCGCCCCTGACGCGCCTGGACGTGGAAAGCCATTTGTGCGTGATGCTGCTGATGCTGGCCTCGGCCTCGCGCCAGAGCAAGGAGACGCTGCGATTCTTCCGCGACCGGGGCAGCGTGCTGGGCTTCACGCCGCGTGAGGATGATATTGAAGCCAACTGGCAACTGCTGGGCGAGGTGCCCAACCTGGATGTCTACGGCAGCCCCTGGGCCAGTGCCCTGGAGGCGCGCGCCCAAAAAGGCAGCATCGTCAAAAGCTCGCTCGGCAATGTGATGCGCCTGGTGCGCCCGATGGTGGTGATTGACGAAGGCCACCACGGATACACCGAGACGGCGCTCAGGACCATTGACGGCTTCAACCCTTGCTTCATGCTGGAGCTGTCGGCCACGCCGCGCGAGAGCGCCAAAGACGTCAGCGGTTCGAATATTTTGGTGAATGTGCACGGCACCGATCTGGACGAGGCCGAGATGATCAAGCTGCCGATTCATGTGGACGTGCGCAATTGGTCTGACTGGCAGAGCTGCCTGGCCGCCAGCGTGGCGCAACTGAACACGCTGGCCCGCGAGGCGCAAGGACTGCAGGCC
>JANOMD010000294.1:0-6563 GCA_031420135.1 Rhodoferax sp.
ATCGGTCCCGGCGCGACTTGCACCAGCGAGGGTGTCTGGCGAATCCACACCGGCGCATACAGCACCAGTTTTTCTATTTTGTGGCTGTTCAGGCTGGCGTACCACTGCATGATCGCCGTGCCCCACGACCAGGCCAGCAGGCTCACCCTGTCAATGCCGCGGCGCTTCTTCACAAATTCGACCACCGCATCGACATCGCGCATGGCTTCTTCGGTGCCGGCGAACGGCGCGCTTTCGCTTGCGGGCCGGTCCATCTGCGCGGGGCGTGTCGAGCCGCCGTAGCCGCGGACATCCAGCAGGTACACGTCATAACCACGCTGCGCGATGTAGTCCATCCACGACAGGCCGTCGAGCCTCAGATCGAACGCCGTCTCGGACGGGTACGTAGCGCCATGCACGTAGATGACGGTCTTGGCCGGCGAGAACTGCGTCATGCCGGCCGGGCGTTTGTTGCGCACATAAATCTGGATGCCGGTGTCGCTCGGCACGCGAAACTCCTCCATCACGATGTCGCCCGTGGCGGCGCCGGGCGCGGAGGCGCAGCCGGCCATCAAGGCCAGCGCGCCCAACAACAACAAAAATCGTCCAAACATGAGTCTCTCCCGGTGCGTTGATTCATGCAAACTGACAGTGTGGCAAATGAACCGCAAATCACTTTAGCATGGTTGAAGGCGTCGTTTTGCTGCGCGCTTGCGAGCTTCGCCTGGGGTTGCTTCGCAGCATGCCGCCAAGGCAGCCGGGAGCGGCGACAATTAAAACCATGCTGTTCCAACCGTCCCAGGCCGACGTGCGCCGGTTTTTTTGCGCGGTTTACGCCAAAGCCCTCGCCCGCCAACCGCTGGAGGCGATTGAAACCATCGCCAGCCTGTGGACCGACGAGCACCCTCAGTACCACGCGGAGTTGGCCGATATTGACGCCGCTTTGCTCACCATGGCCAATGACGACCCCGCCAGAACCAGCGGTTTTTTGCATTTGTCCATGCATTTGACGATCAGCGAGCAATGCAGCATTGACCAGCCGCGCGGCATTCGCCAGGCGGTGGAACTGCTCACAGCCCGACTCGATTCATTGCACGATGCCCACCATGCTGCGATGGAATGCCTGGGAACGATGGTCTGGGAGAGCCAGCGCGCCGGGCTGCCGCCGGATGGGGCGGCTTACATTGACTGTGTGCAGCGACGGGCGACGCGGGATTGAGACGTCACAAAAGCTGCACGCCGAGACGTGCCCAAAATCAGGCCAGTTGACGCGGTGAACACCACGCCGGTGCCAGGCATCTAGACGCCGATGAAGGATGTGAAGAGGAAGTCGGCGGTGATAATTTTCATTCCAAAATGAAGGCTGCTGGCAAGCCCGCGAAGACAAGATTTTCGGGCGCTCAAGCCACCTCCTTCAGCACAATTCGACCGCTTACCTGCCCGTTGTGAAGCATCTGCAATGCCGCGTTCACCTGGTCCTTGGGCATGACGGAAATCGGGATGGGTTTTAACTTGCCGGCCTGGGCCAGCGCCACCACATCCCGCAAGTCCTGCGGGGTTCCGGTGGCACTGCCTTGAATCGTTCTGGGTTTGAAGATCATGCCGGCCAGGGAAATCACCAGTTCGCCACCGGCAACGCCGATCAAAATCAGCTTGCCGCCTTTGGCCAGGCAGTCAAGCCCGGTCTGGGCGGTGCTGGACGCATTGACAAAATCCAGCACGGCTTTGACTGGCCCGCCGGCCACCTGCAACACCCGTGATGTGACTTCGCTGCCAGAGCCGTCCACCACGCTGGTCGCCCCCATTGCCAGGGCGGCCGCCCGCTTTTCAGCGCTGGTGTCAACAGAAATGATGTTTTGATGCCCCAATGCAAGCAGCATCGAGATGGCAGCCAGCCCCAGCCCGCCAGCGCCGATCAACACCACTGGGTCGGTGGCTGCAAGCGGCATGATTTTCTTGATGGCTGAATAGACCGTGATGCCTGAACACGCAAAAGTGGCGGCCAGTGCCGGGTCGATTTCGCCCATGTCCACCAGGTATTTCGAGTGGGGAACGATCACCTCTTCAGCAAAGCCGCCGTTCTGCATGATGCCGATGCTGTTGGGCTTGTCGCAGGTGTTGTCCTGGCCGCTGAGACATCTTTCGCACTGGCCACAGCCCAGCCATGGAAAGACAATCCGCATGTCACCAACGGCCACCCCGGTTGCATCGGGTCCGGTCTGGATGACCCGCCCGACGATCTCATGTCCCGGTGCGCGTGGCAGTTGCACGCCCCGATCGGCCAGCCGCATCAGCTTTCCGCCACCCATGTCGTAAGAGCCCTTCCAGAAATGCAGATCGGAATGGCACACGCCACAATGGGTGACCTTAAGTTTCACTTCAGTGCCACGCGGCTCACGGCTGGGCATGTCGATCAACTCCAGAGCTGCTTCGCTCGCTACGACGGCCCATGCTTTCATGTGAATCTCCTACAAAAAAAGTCAGCATACGCGTTTGGTTTTTTTATGGCAATGCAAAAAGTTTCGCAATGTCTCCAAAGGCACACCCCTTGAAAATGAAGCTATATTATAAATAGCAAACTATTTAATAAATACGAGAGCTAGAGCCATATTTTATCGATTTTTTGGCAATTTTTCCCGCCAAAATCAATAAAATTAACCTGTAGGTTAATTTTGTGACAAATCTGCGCAAGTTTGCCGGGCAAAAACGAGAAAGCCGCTCATCAAGCGGCTTTCAATGTGATCGGAAAACCGACCCGAAATCAGCGAAACCTGGCCTGCGGCACCACTTTGAGATCGCCTGGCAAGCCACTCAGGTAGCCCGCCATTTCCTTCAGTTCTGAATTCGTAAACTGTTTGGCAATGCCGGCCATCACAGCATTGGAGCGGCCCACCTTGGCATTGTTTTCCGTTTTATAGGCTTTTAAAGCGACAAAAAGATAGTCGGCATGCTGGCCCGCAATTTTGGGAAAGGTCGGGTCAATTGGCGTTGCAAAGTTGGCGCCGTGGCATGAAATGCAGGCACCCTTTTTAACCAACTCGACTGCCTTGCCTGAGCCCCCCGTGGCCGGGCCTGCTGCTACAGCGCCTGCAACAGCGCCATGGCTCTCATAATAAGCCGCCAGGTCGGACATGTCCTGGTCGGTCAGGGACTCTGCAATGCCGCGCATGGAGGGATGTTTGCGCTCACCTGTTTTGTACGCGTTCAATGCAGAGACAATGTACTTGGCACCCTGACCTGAAATTTTGGGAACCTTGTAAACCTCGGGAAAACTGGCCTGGTACCCCACAATGCCGTGGCACCCAATGCACATGGCGATCTTGCGCTCACCCGCCTGAACGTCACCTTTCAACTCACCCTTCACGTCAGCTTTCACCTCAGCTTTGGCATCCTGGGCATTGGCGGAAAAAGCCGTCACGAACGTGACAACCAGGGCGAACAGGGGCAACAGCAGTTTCTTCATTTTGCGCGGACAATCAAGCGGTGAGGGGATCAAAACAACTGCTGGATTATATCTACCGTTGAATTCCCGAAATTGACTGTAGTCCTGTTGAATCCTGATATCTTGTTCCTGATTGATTGCCGCACGCTTCCTATGTCAAGCTGGCATTGAATCTGAATCGCCCTTTTTCTGACACCAAGCACCCAACATGAAATTTCAAGGCACTAAAAACTACGTTGCAACCCAGGACCTGATGCTGTCCGTGAATGCCGCCATCACACTCAAGCGCCCACTGCTTGTCAAGGGCGAACCCGGCACCGGCAAAACCATGCTGGCCGAAGAGGTGGCAGAGGCGCTGAAGGTGCCTTTGCTGCAGTGGCACATCAAGTCCACCACCAAAGCCCAGCAGGGCCTGTATGAGTACGACGCGGTCAGCCGTTTGCGCGATTCCCAATTGGGCGACGAGAAGGTCAAGGACATTCACAACTACATTGTCAAAGGCGTGTTGTGGGAAGCCTTCACCGCAGACGCGCCCGTGGCGTTGCTGATCGACGAAATCGACAAAGCCGACATTGAATTCCCCAACGACTTGCTGCGCGAAATCGACCGCATGGAGTTCTATTGCTACGAAACCCGTGAGCTGGTGCGCGCCAAACATCGCCCGCTGGTTTTCATCACGTCCAATAACGAAAAGGAACTGCCCGACGCGTTTCTGCGCCGCTGCTTCTTCCACTACATCAAGTTCCCCGATGCCGACACAATGAAGCAGATCATTGACGTGCATTTTCCGGGCCTCAAGAAAGAGCTGCTGACCGCCGCCATGAAGACGTTTTACGACGTGCGAAATCTGCCCGGTCTGAAAAAGAAGCCATCCACCAGCGAACTGCTGGACTGGCTCAAACTGCTGGTTGCCGAAGACATTCCGCTGGAAGCCCTGCAAAGCAAGGATGACAAAGTTGCCGTGCCGCCGCTGGTGGGGGCGTTGCTCAAAAACGAGCAAGACGTGACATTGTTTGAAAAGCTGGTGTTCATGCAGCGCCACAATCGTTGAACTGGCTTTTGACTTCGTCACTGAACCCGACCTAAAACCAATGAACCAACCCACCGCCAAGCAATTGTTAATTCAAGGCCTTTCCGACGCCGCTGGCTTTTTAGGCGGCGCGGTCTTAGGCATGTGGCTGGGCAAAGCGTTGGGTTTCCCCGCTTTCGCCCCAGGATACAGCGTAGAGTCCATTTTTGGCATCGTTCTGGTTGTGGTGGGCGGCGGCCTGGGTGTGCAACTGGCACGGCACTGGCTTGCTGGCCGGATTAAAAATCAAAAGAACGACCTGGACGAATAATGATTCGTGAAATGGCTTTTGTAGAACCCATCCATTTAGAAGCGCGCGGCATTCGGCTGGTGCCTTTGTCGCTGGAGCACGAAACCGGCCTGCGAGCCGCCGCCGCCGACGGCGAACTTTGGAACATTCGCGTGACCTCGGTGCCCGAGCCAGAGCAGACCCGCAAGTACATTGAAGACGCGCTCAGCATGCGTGAGGCTGGCAATCGTTTTGCTTTTGCGGTGCTGGACGCAGCCAGTGGCACCGTGCTGGGCAGCAGCAGCTACCACGACATATTGCCGGCCGTGAAACGGCTGGAGATTGGCTATACCTGGTACGCCAGACGCTGCCAGCGAACCCACATCAACACCGCCTGCAAGCTGCTGATGATGACGCATGCCTTCGAGGCGCTCACCTGCAACGTGGTGGGGTGGCGCACCGACAATTTCAACTTTGCATCCCAAGCCGCGATTGAGCGCCTGGGTGCCCGCAAGGACGGCGTTATCCGCGGCCATGCGCTGCGCCGCGACGGCACGATTCGCGACACCGTGATGTACAGCCTGCGCAGCGGCGAATGGCCGGAGGTCAAAGCGCAGTTGGTTCACCAGTTGGACAGGCCGCGCAGCTAACCCCAGCCCCATCGGGAGAAACACCTTGCTGATCGATTTTTTCTACACTCTGCGCTCCGCCAAATTGCCAGTGTCCGTCAAGGAGTACTTGACCCTGCTCGAAGCGCTGCAAAAAGGCGTGGTGGGGCCGATGTCGCCGCAAGCCGAAGATGACGAAACGCAGAGCGGCTACAAGATTGACGATTTTTACTATCTGAGCCGCACCACACTGGTCAAGGACGAAAAGCATTTCGACAAGTTTGACCGCGCCTTTGCTTCCTACTTCAAGGGCGTCGAGATGGTGGCCGACTTCACCAAGGACATCCCGCTGGAATGGCTGCGCAAAAACCTGGAACTTGAACTTAGCCCCGAGGAAAAAGCCAAAATCGAAAAGATGGGCTGGGATGAGTTGATGGAAACGCTTAAAAAGCGTTTTGAAGAGCAAAAAGAGCGCCATGAAGGCGGCAGCAAGATGATTGGCACGGGCGGCACGTCACCGTTTGGCGCTTACGGCCAGAACCCACAAGGCATCCGCATTGGCCAGGACAAAAGCCGCAACAAAAGCGCCGTCAAGGTGTGGGACCAACGTGCCTACAAAGACTACAACGACACGCAAGAGCTGGGCACGCGCAACATCAAGGTGGCGCTGCGCCGGCTGCGCAAATTCGCCCGCGAAGGACACGAAGAAGAGCTGGATCTGGACGAAACCATCAGCAAGACTGCTGCCAACGCCGGTTGGCTGGACATCAAGATGCGGCCCGAGCGCCACAACAACGTGAAGGTGCTGCTGCTGATGGACGTGGGTGGCACCATGGACGAGCATATCGCGCGCGTGGAAGAAATGTTCTCGGCCACCAAGACCGAGTTCAAACACATGGAGTTTTATTACTTCCACAATTGCGTGTACGACTTCATGTGGAAGAACAACCGCCGCCGTTTCAGCGAAAAATTCGCCACTTGGGACATCATCCGCAAGTACAACAAGGACTACAAACTGATCTTTATTGGTGACGCGACGATGAGCCCGTATGAGATTTTGCAGCCCGGTGGCAGTGTCGAATACAACAATGAAGAACCCGGCGTGGAATGGCTGCAGCGCCTGACCAGTGCCTTCCCGAAGTTTGCCTGGATCAACCCCGAGCCTCAGGGCGTGTGGCAGTACCGCCAGAGCATCAGCGTGGTGCAGCAAATCATGAACCAGCGCATGTACCCCCT
>JANOMD010000295.1:0-3446 GCA_031420135.1 Rhodoferax sp.
GGTACACCGTGTTGTCTTCAAGGTTCCAGTCCCACAGGCACAGGTTGGACCCTTCCAGCGCGAGCGCAAGACGCTCCCTGGCGCGGCTGTTCTCCAGGGTTGCCGTTTTCAGTTCAGTGATGTCGCTGATGAAGGTGTAAAAACCCGACACACGCCCAGCGCCGGTGAATTGCGGCACCAGGCTCAGGGCCAGATGGCTGACCCGCCCATCCGCGTGGCGGTGCTCACGCTGGCGGTCAATCCGTTCGCCGGCAAAAACACGGGTATGTGTACTTTCTAAGTAAGACTCTGACATATCCTGGCCAGCGAAAATGTCACGGGCGTGCTTTCCCAGCATCTCCTTCAAATCCAGGCCGAGCCACCGGGCATAGGACTGGTTGGCATAGCGGCAGCGTATTGCCTCGTCATAAAAAGCGACGAACATGGGGGCGTTTTCAGTGACGAGGCGCAGTTGCTCATGCGACTTGCGCAGTTCGGCACTGGTTGCCGTGACTTCGGCCAAACGCGCGGCGGTGATGGCGTCGCTCATTTTTGCCTCGACCAGCCGCTCTGATCGGCGCCGCAGCAGTCCGGTCATGACGACGATGGCCGGTGTCGCCAGCGCCCAGGACAGAACCCGGGTCAGGTTGTCACTCGTATAGTGGAACGGTTGCCCCGGAATCGAGAAAAAATACGCGAAATAGAGCCACGCGATCAGTGCACTGACCAGCCCGGCCGCGAGTCCGCCGTAATAGGCTGTGAACACGACGGCGAGAAGCAGCGTTGCGGTTGGACTCGGAAGGTAGTAAAGGTGTGATGACAGGAGCTCGAACATTCCAACCACCAGCACGGTGACCAGAACCCCGAGCCACGGCCGCAGTTTTTCTTTGGGGTCGGTCGCGCGCGCGGTCACGGCGAGGGCATCCTGCGCCCAGCGCGCAAGTTCGTCCAGCAGCGCCCGGTCCGCATCACTGAATTCGCGTGGCTTGGTATCAAGCAGGCACAGGGTTCCCACAGCCTGGCCGCCGGATGCGTGCAACGGTACGCCGGCGTAGAACCGGATATTGGGATCGCCAGTCACCAACGGGTTGTCGACAAAGCGCTCATCCCGCGAGGCGTCTGCGACATGAAATAGGCCTGGCTCCAGAATGGCGTGCCCACAAAAGGAGGCTGAGCGGGGTGTCTCGCTGACATGCAGACCGTGGCGAGATTTGAACCACTGGCGATTTGCGTCGATCATCGAAATGCCCGACATCGGGACATCGAAAAGCTGGGCAGCCATGCGGGTGATGCGGTCAAAGCGCTCCTCGGGTGGCGTGTCGAGAATCCGCAGTGCACGCAAGGCTCGGAGTCGGCGGGCCTCGTCCGGTGGATTTGCAGGTTCGATCATAGGGAACCTGTGGGTTTTAAGCCTTGGCGTTCAGAAAACCTGTGAGCGCCGCTAGCGTGGCTTCCGGCGCTTCAGTCATTTGATGGTGGCCCACCGGCAGAACCACGGTTTGAGTGGTTTTGCCTTTTTCTTTGGCGCGGGCAATCCGGCTTTGTGCTGCCGCAACGGTCGTCATCTGGTCTTGCGCACCCAGCAGAAACAAAATCGGGGCGGTGACCGTGTCAATCGCAGTCAGGCCATTGGCGTAGTCGTTGCAAGCCTTGAAACCCCGGTGGAACACATTGACACTGGGGTTGCTCCTCAAAACCCGTTGGTTAAGTGCCGTGCTGCTGCCAAAAACCCAAGTGCCTGGCCCCAGCGCCGAGGGTGGAGCCGCCAATGTGGAGCGTGAAAACACGTTGATCATCTGGATGCCCTTGGCCGGGTCGTTCAAGGCGGCGTCCAGCAGCAGGTCAGACACTTTCATCGGGAACGCGGTGCCGACCAGCACCAGATGAGTCACCCTGGATTGGAGTCTGGCCGCAGCTTCCAACGCAATCAGTGAGCCAAAGCTGTGGCCCACCAGCGCCGCACGGTCGATTTGGGCGGCGTCCATCAGCGCAACGATGAAGTCCGCAGCGGCCTGCACCGTGGCAGGTGCAACGCCTGCGCTGCGGCAATGTCCCGGCAGGTCAACCGCCAGCACGTTCCAGCCGTGGTTGGCCAAATAGCGGCTTTGCAGAATCCAGACGCTGTGGTCGTTCAGCACCCCGTGAATCATCACGACCGTGGGTTGCCTGGCGTCGAGGGCTTTGCCGCCGGTGTAGCAATATGTGGTGTGGCCGTTGACCTGGAGTTCCATCACGCACCCGCCTTGCTGCTGGATGTTGATGTCAGTTTTTCTGCGGCTTTCAGCGCACGTTTCAGGTCGTCCAGCAAGTCGTCGGCGTCTTCCAGCCCAATGCTGAGGCGAATCGTGCCTTGGGTAATGCCACCCGCTGCCAAGGCTTCGTCGCTCATCCGGAAATGCGTGGTGCTGGCGGGGTGAATCACCAGGCTGCGGCAGTCCCCGACATTGGCCAGGTGGCTGAAGACTTTGAGGGTTTCAACAAATTTTTTGCCCTGTTCGCGGTCACCCTTCAGGTCGAAACTAAACACTGAGCCCGCCCCGCGCGGTAGCAGCTTGCGGGCCAGCGCATGGCTGGGATGGGATTCGAGCAGCGGGTGCCCGACGCGCGCAACGAACGGCTGGCTGGCCAGAAAGGCCACCACCTTTTGCGTGTTTTGCATGTGACGCTCCATGCGCAGGGAGAGCGTCTCAATGCCCTGCAAAATTAGCCACGCCGAGTGCGGGCTCATGCAGGCACCGAAGTCACGCAAGCCTTCGCGGCGTGCCCGGAGCAAAAATGCGCCGACCGTCGATTCTTCCGTGAAAACCATATTGTGAAAGCCGTCATAGGGTGATGCCAACTCGGCAAATTTGCCTGAAGCGGTGTGCGATGCCGCCCAGTCAAAGTTGCCGCTGTCCACCACGATGCCGCCAATCACCGTGCCATGGCCGCTCAGGAATTTGGTGGCGGAGTGATAGATCAAATCAGCACCGTGCTCGAATGGCTTCATCAGCCAGGGCGAGGTCAGGGTGGAGTCCACCAGCAGGGGCACACCGGCTTCGTGCGCAATGGCGCTGATGGTGGGGATGTCCAGCACATCCAGCCCCGGGTTGCCCACGGTTTCGCCAAAAAACAGCTTCGTGTTGGGCCGCACGGCGTTGCGCCAGCCGTCAATATCGCCCGGTTTGACAAACGTGGTGTCAATGCCAAAACGGCGCATTGTGTAATGCAGCAGGTTTTGCGAGCCACCATACAACGCGGTGGACGCCACAATATGCGAGCCTGCGCCCATCAACGTGGCCACGCACAAATGCAGCGCAGCCTGGCCGCTGGCGGTTGAAATCGCACCGATACCGCCTTCCAGCGCGGCCACACGCTGCTCCAGAACTGCGTTGGTCGGGTTGCTGATGCGCGAGTACACATGGCCGGCACGCTCCAGATTGAACAGCGAGCGGGCGTGTTCACTGGATTCAAATACAAACGAGGTG
>JANOMD010000296.1:0-2239 GCA_031420135.1 Rhodoferax sp.
GCTTCTGGGCACGCAAGCCGCCGACACCATAGGCCTGGATGTAATCGGCAATGGCCGGGTTCATCAGCATCGGGACGTGGCCAAACACGTCGTGAAAGACGTCCGGCTCCTTCAGGTAGTCCAGCTCATGCGGCTTGCGGATGAAGTTGCCCGCAGGGAAGCGCCGGTTCGCCAGATGGTTGAAAAAAACTTCGTCTGGCACCAGGCCCGGCACCGCCACCACGTGCCAGCCGGTGCGCTGCATCAGCACATCGCTCAATGCGTGGAAATTCGGGATCTGGTCAGCGCTGATCGGCAAGTCCCGCATGCCTTGCACAAACTCATCGCAGGCCCGCCCCGGCAACAACTGCGTCTGGCGCTGGAAAAGCCTCTTCCAGGTGGCGTGCTCTTGCGGGGTGTAGCTGGGCCAGCCCTGGTCAATGGTCCAGTCAGGAAGACGGCCATGGGTGGGGCTGTGGCTGGTCGGACTGGACGATAGATCGGGCATGGCAAGCATCCTGACTTTGGCATGGAATGGTTCAACGCCATCATCGCGGCAAAGGCACGCAGCTTTCAGGCCTGTTGAAGGTCGGTCAAGATGTTTTACGCATAATTTCAGCGTGGCATCCGTGTGATTCGGGTTGAAGCCAGCGGGCGGTTTGCTACCATGTTCGGCATCAAGGGGATTTAAATGCTATTTTGGCGATGCCAACGATTTCATCCGATGCGAAATATTTGATATCACCCGGGATATTGAATATTCAGAAATTCCGGAAAATCCTGCTGTTTCGCGCTATTTATTGATCATATTGGCCTCTAGCTCTTGTATTATATATATAGTTTGCTATTTTTATAGTAGTGTTTGGATGAAAACCATGACCACTGAAAAACTCAAAAAACCGTTCTCAATGATCCGGGAATTCCACCTGGCAGACTGGTTCACGCTTGGCAACGCAGTCTGCGGCATCGGGGCGCTTTTCTCCGTCATGACCTACCTGGAAACGAACGCCGTCAGGCACATCTACTTTGCCAGCGGTCTGGTGTTTGCGGCGCTGGTCTTTGACGTTCTGGACGGACGCATTGCAAGATGGCGGCAAAAGACGTCTGCACTGGGGCGGGAGCTTGACTCGCTGGCGGATGTCATCTCGTTTGGCGTGGCACCCGCCATCATTGCCTACGGCTGCGGCATGCAGGGGCTGTACGACCGCATCGTGCTGGCCTTCTTCGTCGCCTGCGGCGTTTCACGGCTGGCGCGTTACAACGTCACCGCCGAAAGCATGTCGGAAGGAAGCGACAAGGTGAAGTACTTTGAAGGCACGCCGATTCCCACGTCGATCCTGCTGGTCTGCGTCCTGGCAGCGGCGGCCTGGTCTGGCGCATTGGGCCCAAATCTGTGGTTTGGCGAAGTGACGCTGTTAGGTTTCAAACTCCACCCACTGGTGTTCATGTTCGCCATCTCCGGCTCGCTGATGATCAGCCGCATTCGGGTGCCCAAGCCGTAGACCGCGAACGGATTGGGACACCTAGTGCAAATGGCCGATGTGCTCCGCTTGAAATACGGCTGCTGCCTCGACTGTTTCCCTTGCACCCACCTACCGCCTGAACACCAGCAGCAGATTGTTGGCAGGCATCTCGAATCTTCCACTCAACTGTAGCCCCGCAAGCGCGGCCTGTTGCACCACGTCTTCGAGCGCGCGGATGCCCCAGGCAGGGTCGCGCTGGCGCAGGCTCTCGTCAAATGCAAGATTGCCGGGTGAGGTCGGCAGGTTGCGCTCCAGATACGGGCCGTAGGTGATGAGCGCGCCATTGGGCAACAGGTATTTGACCGAGCCCGCCATCAGCGCCGCGCAGGTTGCCCACGGCGCGATGTGCAGCATGTTGGCGCAGAAGATGGCGTCGAATTTGTCTGGGAATTCATCTCCAACTGACGGCCAACAGGTTGATATCACGTCCAGCACCACCGGCTCGCGCACATTTGCCTGGCCGGTTTGCGCGCACCACGCCGCGATGGATTCAAACCCATCCGCCTGCGCATCACTGGGCTGCCACACCCAGCCCGGCATATTGCCAGCGAAATGCGCAGCATGCTGCCCGGTGCCGCTGGAGATTTCCAGCGCCTGGCCTGTGGCAGCCAGCAGTTTGTGCAACATTTCCAGAATTGGCCCCCGGTTGCGCTCGGCGGCGGGGCTGTGCTGGGCAGCGCTGGGCGTAAGTTGCCTCGGCATTGGTAAATGGACCGTCCAGCCTATGGTTTCTTGTA
>JANOMD010000297.1:0-9926 GCA_031420135.1 Rhodoferax sp.
TTTGCCAAGGCCGGTTACAACTTGCTGACCGGGTTTTCCTACCGCAACATGTGGTGGAACAGCCATAACGAGCACGCCGCTTACGAAGCACGCGGCATCCACGGCCAGCGGCTGCATGTGGCACCCAAGGCCGACATGGTGATCGCCCGCTTCGCCTCGCACCCCATCGCCTCAAGTGCTGCGAATGACCCGATCACGCTGCCCGCGTTTGCGGCGCTGGGCCGGTTGTTGAACGGCGGCTGACGCGGCACGCCGCAAGCCCTGGGTTCGCGGCTTGTGGCGCTGGGTTACGTGTTCAGGTGAACTTGCTCGCTGCGCAGTTTGGCCGCCTGGTATTCGGCCATCACGCGCGGGTCGTTCAAGGCGATTTGCCAGAACGCGTCCTTGGCGCGGGCGTCGGCACTGCGGCGTGACCACGCGTGAGTCGATGCCACCAGGTTGCGCGCGGTTTGACCGGCCAGCGGGGCCAAAAGCCCTATGGCGGCGAAGGCAACCGCCCACAGCGCCACCCAAACCATCAGCAAGTGGCCGTCGACCCAACTGTCAATCAGCCGGTCTGCCACCACCACCAGCGCTGCCACCACGGCGGCCAACAGCATGGTGGCCAGGGACCGGGCAATGTCAAAATTTTGCCTCAGGGCAATCATCGCAGCCAAAACAGATTCGGCCCGCTCGACACCGGGGTGCTGTTTGGCGTAGTCAATGTGTACAAAACTGGTCATGGTGAGCTTCCTTTATTGCGTGAATAACGCCGGATAACTGTTTTGGCGTGAGTGGGATATTAGGGTAATTACCAATGTTGTTCAACTTTAGATTGGTGATTGAGTCTATTCACAATGGTGATTGATGACCATAATGCCGCATGAGCCAAGTCAACTTTCGCACCTTTGACCTCAACCTGCTGCGCGTGTTTGACCAGGTGATGACTGAGCGCAGCCTGACCCGCGCCGCGCGCAACCTGGCCCTGACTCAGCCGGCGGTGAGCAACGCCATGCGCCGCCTGCGCGAAACGCTGGGCGACGACCTGCTCAAGCGAAAGGGGCAGATTCTGGAAGCCACGCCCGTCGCGTTGGCGTTGTGGCCCGCCGTGCGCGACGCCCTGGCCGGTTTGCAGATCGCCCTGGTGCCGCAGAATTTTGATGCGGCCACCGCCACCAATACCTTTGTGTTGGCCATGGCCGACGCCACTGCGGCCGAGCTGATTCCGGGCTTGGTGGCCGTGATGGAGCGCGAAGCGCCTGGCGTTTCCGTTCGCGTGGTGCCACTCACCACGCGCGATCCCCGCAAGCTTCTGGAAGACGGGGGCGCCGACATGGCACTGGGGTATTTTCCGGCGGCGCTGGCCGACCTGGCGGCGCGCACGCAGGTCGGCAAGGGCGTGGCGTTTTCGCACCAGCGGCTGTACGACGGCCATTACGTCTGCGTGATGCGCCAGGGCCACCCGCTGGCCAGCGGGCCACTCACGTTGAACCGGTTTTGCAGCGCCCGCCATTTGCTGGTGAGCTTTTCCGGGCGCCCGTTTGGCTTCATTGACGAGGCGCTGGCGGCGCTCGGGCGAGAGCGGCGTGTGGTGTTGACGGTGAACCAGTTTTTCACCGCCGGGCGCGTGGTTGCCAATTCAAACCTGCTCACCGTGCTGCCCCGACATTTTGTTGGCGTGACCGGAATTGAGGACCAATTCGTGCTGCGCGACTTGCCCTTTGCGGTGCCCACGGTGCATGTGGACGCGCTGTGGCACCATCACTTAGACGCCGACAGCGCCCACCAATGGCTGCGCAAAACCCTGCACGGCGTGGCGTCGGCGGTGTTTGCACGCTGATATTCTGATCATCATGACTGTTCAATAAAGACGTTCACCCAGAGAATGACCCGATTCATCCATGGCTTGCAATATCCAGCTCCTGTCTGACCTGCACCTTGAAGTGCACCCGAACTTTGTGCCCACGCTGGCTGCGGGTGCCGACTTGCTGGTGCTGGCCGGCGATGTCGGCTCTTACCAGGCCGGCTCCAGGCTGCTCGACCCAGACTTCGGTCTGGCGCGGTTTTCGCCGCGTCAGGGCTGGCCCACGCCGGTGCTGTTTGTACCGGGCAACCATGAGTACGACTTGCTGGACTTCGACGTCGCGCACCTGCGCCTGCGCGCCACCTGCGAGCGCCTGGGCATCCACTGGCTGGAGCGCGAGGTGCTCACGCTGCAGCAGCTCATAGGCAGTCATGCGCCGGCCGTGCGCTTTGTCGGCACCACGCTGTGGAGCGACTTTGACGCGTTGGGCCCGACCGAGCTGCAAGCGGCCCAATCCGTCAACGCGCTGGCGGACCAGCTCAAGGCCCGTGACAAGGCGTTTTCGGCCGCCAACTTCTATCTGAAGAAGGCCGGCACCTCCCGCTACGGCGCACCCTGGCTGGCAGCCCAGGTACGCGACGAGGCGCTGCTGTGCCAAAGCTGGCTGCGCGATGCCCTGAGCCAGCCTTTTGAAGGCACCACTGTCGCCATCACGCACTTTGCCCCAAGCCTTAAAAGCAGCGACCCGCGCTACGGCATGACGCCCGGCACCGCCGGTTTCTGCAACGCGCTGGACGACCTGTTGGCGCAGGCGCAGCTTTGGCTGCACGGCCATTTGCACTCGCCCAGCGACTACCGGGTGGGCGGCTGCCGGGTGGTGGCGAATCCGCTGGGGTATGCGCGCAAAAACGAGCAATCAGCGTTTCAGCCCGCCTGCCTGATCCGCCTGTAGCTGCGCCGCTACTGAGCGGCGCAGCCAGCAATGTTTTGGCAGAAAGAACTTGAATTTTCTAAAACTTCATATCACCTGTGATATTAAAATCCTCAAAAAACCTGACAAAATCAGTGTTTCGACCAGAATAATCGATAAAAAAGACCTTTAGCTCTAGTGTTATATAGATAGCTTGCTATATATTTAATAGTAGTCTTCTGCTTCCACAAAGAAGGCAGTGTTGTACCCAATCGCACAGCCACAGCTTGTTTTAATGGGCTGCCTGAGTTCTCTTGCCATTCCGGTGTGCCGGGCAGGACAACCCGGAACCTGGAAATGGGCTAACCTGCCTTTCCCATCCATCGCTCCCCAATTTACAGAAAGATCCACATGATTGTTGTTCACCACTTGAACGATTCCCGCTCGCAGCGCGTGCTCTGGCTGCTTGAAGAACTGGGCGCGCCGTATGAAATCAAGCATTACCAGCGCAACGCGCAAACCCGGCTGGCACCGCCCGAGCTGGTGGCCATTCACCCGCTGGGCAAGTCACCGGTCATCACCGACGGCGCTGCGACCGTTTTTGAGTCTGGCGCCATCATTGATTATTTGATCCGCCACCATGGCGACGGCCACCTGCACCCCGCCACCCACACCAGCAACTATGAGGTCTACCAGCAGTGGATGCATTACGCCGAAGGCTCGGCCATGCTGCCCCTGATGCTCAAGCTTTACGTGTCCCGCCTGGGTGAGGCGGGCGCGCCGCTGACACCGCGCATCGAAGGTGAAATTTCAAACCACCTCGGCTTTGTCAACCAGTCGTTACAGGGCAGGCAGTGGCTGGTGGGCGACTCAATCACCGGAGCCGACATCCAGATGAGTTTCGTGGGCGAAGTGGCGCGGGTGCGCGGCAACCTCGAAAACTACCCGAACCTGCAGGCGTGGGTCAACCGCTTTCAGGCGCGACCCGCTTACCGCAAGGCCATCGAGCGCGGCGGGCCCTACGTTATCGGCGGCGCTGCGCCGACCAAGTAAACCAGGCAAGCCCAGTGAACCTACAGTGCCCGCTGTCGCTCAGCGCACTGGCACCGTGCCAGCGGCTTCGGCCAAGTAACTAATCGGGCGGTAAATCAGACCTTCTTGGCCTTTTTCGCCATGCGGGGCTTGGGTTGACCCACAACTTCGAGCTTGGCATCGATCACGCCGCTACGGATCATGCGGATTTTGCTGGCGGCACCTGAAGTCAGGTCACCGATGCGGTCTGGCGTGCTGGGGCCACGGTCGTTCACGCGCACGACGACGCTCTTGTTGTTTTTGATGTTGGTGACTTTGACCATGGTGCCGAACGGAAGCGTTTTGTGCGCCATCGTCATCGCGCTTGAGTTGAAGCGCTCGCCACTGGCGGTTTTGCGGCCATTGAATTTTTTGCCGTAGTGGGCGATTTTGCCTTCGGACGAGTCGGCGCTTGCGGCTTTTTCAGGCGCGGCGGGCGCAGGTGCAGCGGCAGGTGCTGGGGCTGCAGTTGGAGCGGGCGCAGCCGCCGGGGCTGCGGTTTGAGCTTGCGCCAGCGGTGCCAAGGCGACGACGAGGAAAGCAACGGCGGTTGTCAAAAAACGATAGGCCATAAAAGACTCCTGATGGTGTTGTGCAAGTTGAAATCAACAGGGCAGACTAGCCACCGTGCGGGAAGAACTTTACACCACCCCGGTTACAACGTTTAAACTGGAAACCACGATGACAAAAACACTCACTATCGATATCGTCTCCGACGTCGTTTGCCCCTGGTGCTACATCGGCAAACGCAAGCTGGAAGCCGCGCTGGCGTTGCCGCAGGCCTCAGAGTTGCCCAAAGTGGAAATTCGCTGGCACCCGTTTCAGTTGAACCCAGATTTGCCAGAGGCTGGCGTGCCCCGCAAACAGTACGTGGAACAGAAATTCGGCGGACCTGCGCGCGCGGCTGAAATCTATGAGCGGGTGGGCGCTGCCGGCAAAGCGGTGGGTTTGAACCTGAATTTTGAGGGCATCAAACAGCAGGCGAATACATTGCTGGCCCATGCGTTGATCGCCTTCGCCCAGCAAAGCCCGAACAACGACGCTGCGAACAGCATCGGCAACGACGTCAAAGAGCGCATCATGAAGGCCTATTTCGTCGATGGCCTCTTCATCGGCAACATTGATGTGCTGGTGGACATTGCCGTCGCCGCCGGACTTGATGGCGAGGCAGCCCGCGCGTACTTGAATGATCCGCTGGCGCGCCAGTCAGTTGCCCAAGCGGACGCACAGGCCCGCCAGATGGGCGTGAGCGGCGTGCCGTTTTTCATCTTCAATCAGAAAGTGGCCGTTTCTGGCGCGCAAGACCCGGCTGCGTTGCTGGCGGCGATGCAACAGGCCATGATGCCGGAAGCTGACCCGGTCTGACGCGGGATTACCGCAAATGCAACCAACGATGACCGTTTTCATCCGCGCCATGGTGCTGGGAATTGCCACGCCATTGTGGCTGGTGGCGTGCTCCAAAGCGCCCGAGGCGGTGGCACCTCTGGCACCGGCAACGCCACTTGCCATAGCTGCGGGCGGCACTGCCAAAACACCTGCTGTCATCCATTGGGTCAAGCCGGATGGTGCGAGCATGGATGCCATTTTCGCCAAGGCCAAAGCTGACAACAAGCCGGTACTTCTGTATTGGGGTGCCGTATGGTGTCCACCTTGCAACCAGATCAAGGCAACTGTCTTCAACCGGCCCGACTTCATCGAACGCAGCAGGGCATTTGTGCCGGTTTACCTGGACGGTGACACACCCGGTGCGCAAAAACTGGGGGCGCAATACAAGGTGCGTGGCTACCCCACCACCATTCTGTTCAGGCCGGATGGCACCGAGCTCACCCGCCTGCCGGGCGAAGTCGATGCGGCGCAGTTCATGCAACTGCTTTCATTGGGGCTGGCCACGACCCAGGGCATCAAGGAGACGCTGGCTCTGGCCCTGAATCGTGCCGGCGATTCAACGCCGCTTGCAGCAGATGCGTGGCGCAGGCTGGCGTTCTACGCCTGGGACACCGATGAAGCGCAGCTTGTGCCCAAAAAAGAACTCGCCACAACCGTCCTGCAATTGGCGCAAAAATGCCCGCCGCAATTTCAGGAAGCTGCCACCCGCCTGATGCTCAAAGCCGCAGCGATCTCAGCCCAAGAGAAAGCCCCCGGCCTTGACAAAGCGCGCGCCCTCGCCACAGCGCAAAGTGTGCTGGCCGATGCCGCCCGCTCGCGCGATCACGCCGACCTACTGGCCTATTACGGGAGCGATATCGTTGCCACCATCACCGTGAAGGGAAGCAAGGAGCGCAGTGACTTGCTGGCTGCATGGAACGCAGCGCTCGAGCGCCTGGCGCAAGACACAACGCTTTCCAAAGCCGACCAGTTGGGCGCAGTTCAGGCCCTTGTGACGTTGACCGAAATCGATCTGCCCGCAAATTCGAAACCGCCCCGCATGCCGGCCCTGGTCGCAATGGCCAAAGCCGCCGCCGCCAAAGCCGACAAGGCCACAGTTGACAAATACGAGCGCCAGGCAGTGATTCCGTCAGCCGCGCATCTGCTGGCCGATGTGGGTTTGATGGACGAGTCCGACGCCATGCTGCAAGCCGAGCTGCCCAAGGCCGTGTCGCCGTACTATCACATGCTGGTGCTGGCATCGAACGCCAGGAAGCGTGGCGACATCAGCGCGTCGCTGGACTGGGCCGAGAAGGCCTACGCGGGATCGGTCGGCCCGGCGACCCGATTGCAGTGGGGCAGTGGTTATGTGGCCAAGCTGGTCGAGCTGTCGCCCAAAGACAGCGCCCGTATTGAAAAAGCCGCAGCCCAGGTCATCAGCGAGCTGGACGCGGCACCCGAAACCTTTTACGAGCGCAACCGCCGAAGCCTTGAGAAAATGGCGAAACAACTTGACGGCTGGAGCCAAAAAAACCAGCAAGCACAAGTGCTGAAAAAACTGACCACGCAGCTCGATTCAGTTTGCGCCAAGCTGCCCGCGCAAGACACGGCCCGCGAGGCCTGCAGCAGGGTGTTTGGGGACGCAGGGAAAAAGGCTTGAATGGCGCGGTCGACGCCGCAATTGCAGCTCGATCAGCATGCCGCCGCGGCTCTGGAACAAGTCGAGCACGCCGATGTCGATCTTGCGGTCGGTCGCCGCCATCTCAAATTCGTCTTCGAGCCAATTCGGATCACTCGTCCAGGTAACACGGGGGGCTACAAACACGAAATCCGGATCGTAGACGCCTTGGTTACAAATCATCCTTCAATCGAAGGAGATGGAAGCGTCCGCCCTGGGGGGCGCCGGCACAAATCGCTCCCTTTTGGACGAAGCTCGAACTGCCGACTCAGTTTCAGCCCTACAGCGCGCCCTAAATATGCAAAGCATGCCCCAGCGCCCGCAGCGCGGCTTCATGCACAGCCTCACCCAGTGTCGGATGCGCGTGGATGGTGCCGGCCACGTCTTCCAGGCAGGCACCCATCTCGATGGAATGTGAAAAGGCCGTGCTCAGTTCTGAGACACCCGCGCCAACAGCTTGCCAGCCGACGATCCGGTGGTTGTCGCGCCGGGCCACCACGCGTACAAAGCCTTCGTTTGACTCCAGCGTCATGGCGCGGCCGTTGGCGGCAAACGGGAAGCTGGCGTGGAGGCAGTCGAGGCCAGATTGCGCGGCTTCCTGCGGGGTCTGGCCCACGACCACTACTTCAGGGTCGGTGAAGCACACCGCCGCAATGGCCGCAGGCGCAAAGTGGCGCCGCTTGCCAGAGATGATTTCTGCCACCATCTCGCCTTGCGCCATGGCGCGGTGCGCCAGCATGGGTTCGCCGGTCAGGTCGCCAATCGCCCAGACGTGGCGCATGGAGGTGCGGCACTGGTCGTCGATCTTCACCGCGCGGCCGTTCATGTCGAGCAGCAAGCTCTCCAGGCCCCAGCCTTGCGTACGCGGCGCGCGGCCAATCGCCACCAGCACCTGATCGGCGGGCAACTCGGATTCTTCGCCCTGCGCGGTCTGCATGCGCACGGCATCGCCCGCCGCATTAAGCCCCTGTACCTTGCAGCTCAAATGCAGTTGCAGCCCGAGCCGGCGCAGTGAAACGCCCACCGGCTTGGTCAGCTCTTCGTCGTACAGCGGCAAGATGCGGTCCAGCGCCTCGACCACGCTGACCTCGGCACCCAGCTTGCGGTAGGCAATCCCCAGCTCCAGCCCAATGTAGCCTGCACCGACCACCACCAGGCGCTTGGGCACCTTCGCGGGCGACAGGGCGTGTGTCGAGGAGATCACGCGACCGCCAAACGGCACGCCGGGCAAGGCCACTTCCTGCGAACCCGCTGCCAGCAGCAGGTGCTCGCAAACGATGCGCAGGGAGGTAGCACCCATCCCAACACGCGCTTCCTGCTCGAACACGTCCACCGTCTTGCCATCAACCACGCGGGCCCAGCCTTGGATGACCTTGACGCCGTGCTTCTTCAGCAAGGCCCCCACGCCCAGCGTGAGCTTGTCAACAATGCCGTCTTTCCAGCGCACGGTCTGCGCCACTTCGATGCGGGGTGATTCGACATGAATGCCCAGGGCCGAATCACCGGCGAACTGGCAGGTCTTGTAAAACGCCTCGCTGGCGTGAATCAGGGCCTTGGAAGGAATGCAGCCGATGGTCAGGCAGGTACCGCCCAGCCGCGCGCCTTCCACCAGGGTTGTCGCAATGCCAAGTTGCGCGGCGCGAATGGCGGCCACGTAGCCGCCCGGCCCGCCACCCACCACGAGCAGCGTTGTGTGTTGCGTTTGCATGCCCTACTCCACAAACAAGGTGGCTGGAGACTCCAGGTAGCCACGCAGCAATTGCACAAACTCGGCGGCCTGCATGCCGTCGACCACGCGGTGGTCGAACGACGACGACAGGTTCATCATCAGTCGCGGCACCACCGCGGCACCCCGGAACATGGGCCGCTCGACGATGCGGTTAATGCCGACAATCGCCACCTCCGGGTGGTTGATCACCGGCGTGGTGACAATGCCGCCCAGGGCGCCCAGGCTGGTGATAGTGATGGTCGAGCCCGAGAGTTCTTCGCGCGTGGCCTTGCCGCTGCGCGCCGCTTCGGCCAGGCGCTGCACTTCAGCCGCACAGGCCCACAGGTCACGCGACTCGGCGTGCTGCACCACCGGCACCATCAGGCCGCCTTCGGTCTGCGTGGCAATGCCCAGATGCACCGCGCCATAGCGCGTGGCCACCGCCGCTTCGTCGTCATAACGCGCGTTGATCTGCGGAAACTCGCGCACCCCCAGCACCACGGCGCGGACCAGAAAGGGCAGCACCGTCAGGCGGCCCCGCTCTTTGCCATACTTGGCGTTCAAGCGCGCGCGCAGGGCTTCCAGCTCGGTGACATCGACTTCTTCGACGTACGTGAAGTGCGGAATGCGGCGCTTGGACTCCTGCATCTTCTGCGCGATCTTGCGGCGCAGGCCGATCACCGGCACCGCCTCTTCGTGATGACGCTCGGCATAACGCTGATCGCTCTGGCCTGCCGAATGTCCTTGTGCGGCGCGGGCCGGGTAGGCATCCAGGTCCTCCTGCATGATGCGGCCTGCCGCACCTGTGCCGGGAACGAACTGAAGCTCTACGCCCTGCTCCCAGGCCCGGCGCCGAACCGCAGGCGACGCAATCGGCTTGTCACCGGGCAGGCGTGCATGGGCTGCGGCAAGTGCGTGTTGCCCATGCCGCAGGGGCGTCGTCGGCGCGAGTGAAACGGTTCCCGCTTTGGCAGCCGCTACAGGGGCCACTGTCATGGCAACGGGTGCCGTGGCCTTCGTCGGCTTGTCTGGTTTAACCGGCGCTGCTGGATTGGCCGAAGCCGCATCGACCTGCGCTGCAGGAGCCCCGGCCTTCACATTCCCCGCACCCTCTACTTCAATGCGGATCACTTCGGCACCGACCGCCATCACTTGGCCGACCGCGCCGCCCAGGGCCAGCACGGTGCCGGCCACCGAGGACGGAATTTCGACCGTGGCTTTGTCGGTCATCACGTCGGCCAGGATCTGGTCCTCGGCCACCACATCACCGACCTTCACATGCCAGGCGACCAGTTCGACCTCGGCAATGCCTTCGCCGATGTCCGGCATCTTGATTGCGTGAATTCCCATCATGCCTCCATGGTGCGTTTGAACGCCGCTGCGACCCGTGCCGGGCCAGGAAAATAGGCCC
>JANOMD010000298.1:0-2833 GCA_031420135.1 Rhodoferax sp.
GCCCGGTACTCCTTCGGCGCGGCTTCCTTGCCATCCGTCTTGATGCGGTCCTCGCGTGTCTTGGATACATCGGCGCGGGCGGAGCTGCTAATGCCAGTCAGGCCGCCCAGAAGCTGCTGCATGGTGCTGGACAGGGCTTCGTAAGCCAGGTACTGGTTGGCAAACATCGTGTCCCCGCCATACGGCGGCACCTCGCGCGAAAGCAGCATGGACCCCATGGGGGGAATCTCCAGATAGGTGGTGTCCGAATGCCAGATGCCGCCGAAATTCACCTTTTCGTGCTCCAGCTTTTTCACTTCGATGATGTGCGGGAATCCCTCCAGGCCCTTTATGAAGGGATATTCGACAGGTTCGCCCATCGCCTGCGCGAAACTTAAAAACTGGTGCGAATTGAGTGTCTGGTTGCGCAGAAAAATGACCAGATTGTCCAGCAGCGCCTGGCGGATCTCTTTGGCTTGCGATGCACCAAGGCCTGCAGCAAGATCAACACCCAAGAGCTCTGCGCCCAGAGCGCCGGCGATTTTCCTGATTTCCATTTTGTCCCCAATCTGCGATTGAATTTAACGGGTCGCTGGCTGCAGACGCCAACGCTGACGGGAAACCGCCAAGCATTCAGCATTCACAGTTAGCGTACAACCATGAATCCACATAATAGGAGTGGCGCGAGCTGCGGACAAGTCAAATAATGTTATTGATCATTCAACATTGCTGAACGCACGCTGGCACTGCTACGTTGGAGCGGGGGTGATGAGCTGGCTGAAAAGTTCCACCAGCCGCGAGGCAGACGGTGAAAGGGTATGCCCGCGAATCGTGGCGATCGAGATCGTTCGGCTCAGCGCTGGGTTGACCACTCTGACCACCTTCAGCGGCGTCTTGCGCGGAATGGAAATGCGCGGCAGCAGCGCCACGCCCAATCCCGCCTCGGCCATGGCGATCAGGGTGTTGACATGGGCGAACTCGTAATTGCTTTTAGCCTCCAGTCCGTTGGCACCCAAGACTTTTTCGAGATGGCCGCGAAACGTGCTGGCATCCGAAAGCATCAACAAAGGCAATGTGCACAACTCACGCAATGAAATGCCGGCGCGGCCCTTGTCCTGGTAGCCCTTGGGCAGCATGGCGCAATATTCATCCACGAATATTGGCAAGAAATCCAGCTCGCCCCTGTTTTCAGGCATGGGGCCGATGCCAAAGTCCACTTCGCGGCGCCGTACACAGTCGAGAAGTTCAATGTTTGGCAGCTCCTTGACATGCACCGCGATACCCGGATACTTTTTGGCAAAGGTCGTCAGGACCAACGGAAGCCTGGTGCTTGCAACTGTCGGGACGCAGGCAAAAGAAAGGTGGCCATGCTGAAGGTCAATCGAATGCTGGATTTGCAACAGGCCAATTTCCAGCTCGGCCAGGGCTTTTCGCGCGCTGATCAAAAGTTTTTCGCCCTCAGCGGTGAGCGACACCTTGCGCGTCGTTCTCTGGAACAGCGCAACCCCTACCTGCTCTTCCAACTGCTTGATCTGCATGCTGACGGCCGGCATGGAGCGGTGGGTCTGGTCGGCAGCCTTCCTGAAGCTCGCGTTCTCGGCCACCGAAAGAAATACGCCAAGCAGCTTGAAGTTGATATTCATAATTGAATAATTATTTAATTTATTCAACTTTAATTATCAACTATCCGGCACCGGGTTATGTAACCCCGTTAAGCATTGCCGTGGCCAATGTGGGGACGAGCGGGAAGGCCCAGTTCCTGACCGCTTCAAGGCAAATGGCTGCGGGCTTGTCTTAAACCGGATCCCAGTCGAATACGTCCTGCGAGCGATCCAGCCGGTAAAAGCTCGGCTTCATGGCAGGCATGACGCGCGATGCGACGGTTTGCGGCGTCCAACCGTCGGATGAGTGCATGGAGCGCAGCGGACGGCTTTGGCTCATCAAAAAAATCTCATTGGCCCGGACCGCAAATATCTGGCCTGAAACGTCTACAGCCTCGTCGCTGGCGAGGTAAACGGCCAGCGGCGCGATTTTGGCAGTTTCCATGCGCTGCAGCCTTTCGACCCGCGCTTTTTGCGCTTCGGTTTCCGTCGGTATGGACCCGATCATCCGGCTCCAGGCAAAGGGCGAGATGCAGTTGGAGCGCACGTTGAACTTGGCCATATCCATCGCGATTGATTTTGACAGCGCCACGACCCCGAGCTTGGCTGCCGAATAGTTGGCCTGGCCGAAATTGCCAATCAAGCCGGAAGTGGACACCATGTGAATGTAGGAGCCGGACTTCTGCTCCTTGAAAAACGGTGCCGCCGCACGGGCGACATAAAAACTCCCGTGGAGGTGCACATCGATCACCGAACGCCATTCCTCGACGCTCATGTTGAAGAAAAAACGATCTCGCAGGATGCCCGCATTGTTGATGACGGCGTCGATGCGCCCATAGCTGTCTACCGCCTGGCGAATCATGCGGTTGGCAGCGTCCCAGTCGGCAACACTGACGCCATTGGCGATGGCTTCACCACCTGCCGCCCTGATTTCGTCAACCACAGCCTGCGCGCGCGACGGGTCGCTGCCTTCGCCCTGGATGCTCGCCCCCACGTCATTGACCACCACTCTGGCACCCTCGCGCGCGAGTGCGAGCGCAAAATCACGGCCTATGCCGCCGCCCGCGCCGGTTACGACAACGACCTTTCCTTTTACAAAGGAGCCGACAGGAATTTCGGCGGTGTTGGTGGCTGTGTCGGTGGCCGGGTTGGCATTGCTGGTTGACATCTGTTTACTCTTGCGTTGATGGTCGTTGAATGTGGGCAGTGGCCTGGGCTTCAATGGAATGCCAGATTTCCGCTGCCATGGGTTG
>JANOMD010000299.1:0-3340 GCA_031420135.1 Rhodoferax sp.
CATTACGAGGATTGAGGACGGCTTGCGTACTGCAAACGTATATACTTGGTATGACCGTTAGAAAGGCGAACACATGGCAAAAGAGGCTGTTTTCACACTGAAATTGGAGCCCGAGCTGCGGGCCAGCTTTATGGCCGAGACCGAGGCCACCCATCGGCCTGCGTCGCAGGTGATGCGCGAGCTGATGCGCGAGTTTGTGCAGCGCCAGCAGGAGGCACGGGACTACGATGGCTTCCTGCGGCACAAAGTTGATCTTGCCCGGCTATCAATGCAGGCAGGTTTAGGCCGCCCCAACGACGACGTTGAAGCCGAGTTCGCCGCACGCCGAGCCGCCACGGCCAGCCGGGTTTGAGAGTCGTTTGGACACCTGAAGCGCTGCAAGACCGTGCGGATGTTTGGGACTACATCGCCGCTGACAACCCCAGTGCGGCTGCGAGAATGGACGAGCTGTTCAGCGATGCAGCGGCACGGCTGACGGCTCACCCGCAGCTCGGTCGCCCCGGCACGATTGCGGGCACGCGCGAATTGATCGTGCACCCCAGCTATCGGCTGGTTTATGAAATTGAGCACGAAACGGTTTGGGTGCTGGTTCTTGTGCATACCGCCCGGCTGTGGCCACGTGCGAGAACCTGAAACTTTTCAATATACCCAAATTGGGAAAGCCGCGCAAAACGGCTGACGTTCTCCCAGCGAGGTTGGCGCTCGGGAGATCGAGCCATCGACCGATCACTGTCCGGTGAAATTGGCAGCAATGAAGTTGCCGGAGAGCGTATAGAACAGATACAGCGTTTGTTTTGACGCGTCTTTCTCGGCGGGGTTGTTGAAGCTGAGCTTCCATTCCTTTCGGCTTTTGCCTTCAACCGTCGCAGCCTTTTCGAGTTTGACGGATTTCCACGAAGCATCGATTTTCCCCTTGCCGGTCAGTGCGTCTTTTTGCAGGTTGGCACAACCGATGACGATGGACTCTTTGGCTGGCGCACTTCCATGGAAATGGCAGTCACCACCACCACCTGCATAAACGACGGGAGCAAAGGCATGTGTGGCAACCAGCGTTGCGAACAAAGAAGCGGTGGCTGTAAAGTTTTTCATGATGATTTCCTTGAGTGAAGTAATTTGAGGAGAAGTAAAGGGAGAATCGAAATCAAAGCTTGTTTCGGCTGGGGTCCAGCGTCTTGTCAATGTCCATGTCTTCATGGATGTGCTTGTGCTCTTGCACGGGAAAACGGAAACTGTCCGGGTTGGCATCGTGCTGGTAGCCGTGCAGCTGCGTAAATAGCAAATACACACCGGCATAGATCAACGCCAAATTGGCAGCAAAACTGAAGCGCTGGAAAGATGGCCGATGCCGCCACAACGCCAGCACGCCCACCATCACCGTCAGTGCCGCTATCTGGCCGATTTCCACGCCCACATTGAAGCTCAGGATGCGCAACAGCATGGCGGTGCTGTCGTCACCCAGCGGCAACTGTTGCAGGCGTGTTGACAGGCCAAAACCATGCAGCAGGCCAAAACCAAAAACAGCGGCCAGCAGGTTGGGCGACTTCATGTTGAACACCCGCTGGAAGCCGCCATTGTTGTCGAAGCCTTTGTAGATGACGCTGATGGCAATGATGGCATCGACCAGGTAGTAGTTCCAGGTGATCTTGTAGTAGGTCGCGAAGATCAGCGTGATGCAGTGCCCCAACGTAAAGACCGTGACGAGCTTCGCCACGTCTTTGAAACTGGTCAGGAAAAACACCACGCCCAACAGGAACAGGAGATGGTCGTAGCCCGTGAGCATGTGGCTGGCCCCCAGCCCGACGTAACGCAGATAGCCACCATCCAGCATGCTTTGCCGGTCCGCCTCGGAGATGCCATGTGCGAATGCCATGAGCGGCACTGCCATGAACAGCAAAGCCACCAGGAATGGGGCGGAGTATTGGCCAAATATGAGTTTTTTCATCGATAAGTTGAACCTTGGATTTATCGCGCCAATGCGCGGATCAGCACACGGGCTGTTTGTCCGTGGGCATCGAAGGGAAAATGGGGTTGCAAAAGTCAGCCGCCAGCAATAACTCGGCGGTCAATCTCTTGCTGGGCGCGTTACATCGGTGGCCGCAAAGGGCCTTCAAGTGTGGGGGAACGCCATAAGGCATGGCGTGTCTCGGGGGCCGACATGGATCGAACAGTGGCCACGGCGGCTTGAAACGACATCAACAGACCCATCGTGTTGGTACCGGAGTCAGCGTGCAAATGCTGCAGCGGGCCGTCACCATCAGCCCCCATGTCGTCGGCATGATCGTCCATGTGCAAAGCGTTGTCAGCGTGATGGTGGTGGTCTGCATCCTGGCAATGCACCATCAAGTGCTCCAACTTGCCAGCCTGTTGGGTGACTGCCACCGAGGCGAACATGCCCAACGACTGCCACAGCAGGACAGCCAGAAGGAAGAGAGCGCGAGAACGGCGAACCATATGACAAGATTTTAGTGGCTTGTGAAAATCCGGTGTTCAAAAGGGAACCAGGGCTTGCAGTAGACGGGTTTTCTCGTCAGGTCATGAACCCGGATTACCTGTAACTCGCCAGGTGAATGCTGGTCTCCGTACTGCGAATCCCCGCCACCAGGCGCACGCGCTCCAGCACTTGCGACAGCTCGCCCATTGAGCGCACCTCCAGCTCGGCCAGCAAATCCCAACGCCCATTGGTGTCATGCAGGGCCGCGACGCCGGGCTCGCCCAGCAGGCTGGCAATAACCTCGCGCGTGCGGTTGCCCTCCACCGTCACGCCCATCCACGCGCGGATGCGATCTGGCTCTGATTCGGGCCGCAAGCGCACGGTGTAGCCCACAATCACTTGCTCGTCTTCGAGTTTTCGGATGCGGTTGGTCACCGTGCCGCGCGAGACCTTCAGCTTGTGCGCCAGGTCAGCCACGTTCAGGCGGGCGTTTTGGCGTAACAGTGCAATCAGGGCGTGATCAGTGGCATCCATGGTTTACCTGTTCAATCGAAAAATCTATCAAAACGGCGATTATTTCTATCATTTTGATCAAATTTATCTAATTTTGATATATTTTTGCCGATTTTCATTGGCAACGGGCTGCGAGAAACTACCTTGATCGAATTTTTGAACGATCAGCAGGAGAGGCACCATGACCACATTAATACCGCCCGGCAAAGCAGAAACCACCTACCTGAGCGTGGCCACCGTCATTGAAATCATCCACCAAAAAGGGCTGGAAAGCTGCCTGAGTGGCATCGCCGCCAATATTCGCAGTGACTTTTTGCGCTGGAATCTGTTTGACAAATCAGTTCGCGTGGCAAGTCACTCGCAAGGCGGCGTGATCGAGCTGATGCCGATTTCTGA
>JANOMD010000300.1:0-2897 GCA_031420135.1 Rhodoferax sp.
CGCCTTCGGTCAGGAATCCCGAGCCATACAGCGGGATTTTGTCTTTCAAGCCCGCAGCCGCGTAATCGCGCATGAATTTGGCAGCGCCGCCACCGGCAAAGAAACACGCCACCGCGTCGGGTTTGATCGCAGCAATATCAGTCAGCAGGGCCTGAAACTCGACATTGGGAAAGGGCAGACCAAGCTCCTTGACGATGGTGCCGCCCGCAGCGGTGTAGCCCTCTTTGAAGCCTTCAAAAGCCTCGTCGCCCGCGGCATATTTCCAGGTGATCCAGACCGCCTTTTTGTGGCCTTTGGCAATCATCGCCGGGCCAAGCGCGCGGGTCGGTTGCGAATTGCTGAAGCTGGTGCGAAACACGTTGGGCGCGCACTGGCTGCGCGTGGCAGCGTGTACGCCAGCGTTCGGAATGAGGCTCAGAACGCCCGAGTCACGTGCGACCTTGTGGATGCCCATTTGCACGCCAGAATGCACCGTGCCCACCAGCACGTCAACCTTGTCGCGTTGCACCAGCTTGGTGGCGTTTTCGATGCCTTTGGACGGCTCAGACTCATCGTCCACCTTGAAGTATTCGATCTCGCGCCCGCCCAGCTTGCCGCCTTGCTCGGCAATCGCCAGGCGGAAACCATTTTCGATCGCCACACCCAGTTGCGCAAAAGTGCCGGTATAGGGCAGCATGAGGCCAACACGCAGTTTGCCGGATTGGGCGCGGGCAATTTGCGGCAGCAGCAATGACGTGGACGCGGCCCCGATGAGGGCAGCGCTGCGGGAAAGAACGAGGCGGCGAGTAGACATGAGATTTCCTGAACGAAGGTTGCTAACCTGTCAAATGTAGATGAAGCGGCAGCAAGCTGCGACGGCATAAACCCTAAAATTAGCCGGAATTCGAGTTGATCCTGCGCTGGATTCAAATCGGATAAATCATCGAATTCAGAATCAGGTCGCTGTCAAACACGCAGATGCGGCTTTTCAGCAGCCAGCCGTGGGCCGAGTCCGGCGCACGCACCAGCTGGTCGATGTAACGCCCCACGTTGTAGATGTGCGTGACCGCATCGGGTTTGGTGCGAAACACGGCGTAGCTGGCATGTGCGATGACGAGATCGCCATCGCCATCGACTGAAGTCACCACCGGCGCACCGACGACATGGCGCTGGTAGTAGGGCTCGTAATAGAGGGTTTCACGGATGCAGTAAACCCGGTCTTTGAGCATGCCCTGGCTCTCAAAGGCAATCGTGGCCAGCGGCAGCTTCTGGTCGAAATTTTCGCGCGGCTGCACTTTGTAGACGCATTCGTCGGTGAAAAAGGCGGGCCAGTCGTCCCAATCGCCAGAATCCAGCGTTTCAGCATAGGCCTGGTAAAACAGCAACAGGCTGATGTAGTCGTCGGCAGACAGCTTTGGTTTGGCGGCGCTCATAGGTCCATCACCTCGCGCCAATAGGCGTACATGCCGCGAATCAGGGTTTCGGTCACCATGTGGTCGGTGTCTTCGGCGCTTTTGCCGCCCAGCTCGGCAATCGTGCTCTTGTTGCCATGCCGGTTGGACGAAAAGCTGTCCTGGCTGAATTCAATCACCTCGCCGTCATCGGCAGACACAAAACCGGCCGGACCAAACAGGTTGGCCTGGCGCAGGCGACGGCGCTGCATCTCGGGGGTGTCATCCTCAAAACCAAAATGCGTCCAGACGAAATCAAAACTGCTCACGCCATTGGGGATGATCTGGCGGGTTGAGAGTGAATTCACCTGTTGCTGGATGATCAAGCTGGGGAAGATGGTGGTCATCACCGCCGTGGGCTCGCCCCACCAGGGCTCGTGCACGACGTCCAGGAAGCGGTCGTCGTTGAGCTTCATAGTGTCCTTGAAGCTGGTCACGCCGCTGGTCGCCGCGCCGGCTTGGCCTGCGTTGCCACGCGTGGAGATCATTGCGGCGTGGCGTTGCTTGGCATCCATCAGCAATTGCGCTTTGTTGTCCGAGCGCCAGAGCCCAAACGTGACGAACCAGGCGTGCAGCAGGCCGGGGTGGTACGGGTCTTTGATGTTCTCCTGCATCAGCTTCCAGTTGCCGGGGATGCGCTGGCGGTTGTAGCCCAGCAGAACCAGTTTGCGACCATCAAATACGCGGTCGAAATAGCGGCAAATGGTGGGGCCGAGGTAGTCGTCCAGCGGTGCAACGCCGTGGTCAAAACTGGCAAACACAGCACCACCCCGCGCCGCCACTTTGAGTTTTGTGAGGCCGTGTTCCTTCAGATCAAAATCAGCCGGCATGCCGCCAATGGTGCGGCCATCCTGCTTCAAGCCCCGGCGAAACGGTACGCCCTGCAAATCGCCTTTGAGGTTGTAGTTCCATTGGTGATACGGGCACACCAGCTCGGTTTTGTTGCCGCTGCGCTCGCGGCAAAACGCGACACCGCGATGCGCGCAGCGGTTTTCGACCACGTTGATGCCACCGTCCTTGTCGCGAAGCATGATGACCGACCGCTCGCCAACTTTGGTGCGTTTGAAGTCGCCGGTGTTGGGGATTTCGGCATCCAGCCCAACGTAGCACCAGTGCCCGGTGTAGAAACATCGCTCCAGTTCGCGCTGGTAGACGGCGTCGTCGGTGTAGGCCCAATACGGGATTCGGCTAATGCCGGTGGAATCCCAACGGGGTACCTGCGCCGGGTGCTGTGGCTGCGTGACGCCGCTAGTAGGGGTTGGAGTGTCGATCTCGTGCATGAACGTGCCTTTGGCTTGAATGAAGGGCTGCAATCAGCGCTATTTTCCTCAAAAAATCGAGTTGCCGGGAAAGTAAAAAATGTTAACCTGCAGGTTAATTTTTTTGGCTCAAAAGCATCAAATTTGCGAAAAAAACAGTAAAATTGGCCTGTAGCTCTCGTATTTATTAGATAGTTTGCTATATATA
>JANOMD010000301.1:0-19225 GCA_031420135.1 Rhodoferax sp.
CGCACCGAGATGTTGAGCCACAGCGCGGCATCTGACTGGCCCATGGTGCGTTGGATCACCTGCTGGATCACCGCGTACCGGTCCGCCTCTTTCATACTCATTTGCACCACCTCGACCATGATCGCCCCTAAACGTCAAAGGGACATTTGAATCTGGTCAAAAGGGGACATTACGACTTTGCGCTGTCACAGACAAGGCTGGTATTTGACCATTCGAGCCTGGGCCTCTATACTTGCTAGGCTGGGCCATGTCTCCTGTGTAGGAGTTGGGCATTGACCAGACGGCCAGTGCATTCCCGATCGGGGATCCGATAGACAAAAATCGCGTTGGAAAACCGCGTTGAATTTGCAGTCTGTCTGCTGTGCAGGACCTGAGTTTGGCGCTGACGCCGCCATAGAAGTCCTGGACAGCCGGGAAAGGTTCGAATGTCAAGTCGAATCAGTTTCGCCATGGGGCTCGGCGTGCTATTTGTGGCCGAAACGATGTACGCACAAGACTTTGCGTGTGCGCCACTTTTGCCCAGCACGGCCAAGTCGCCCACTTACCGTCTTATCACGGGCCAGGCACGATGCGAAGGGTTTTTTGATAAAACCGTGTCGCAAGCTTTCATAGAACTTGTCTCGCTCACTCGAGGACCACCGCCCTCTGCCGTCGCCGCACCTGCGGGGGTACTTGAAATCCATGCCAATGTCAAAGGGACTTTCCGGCTGGTAGTCCAACCGCAACGTTCCAGTCCGTTTTACCGGGTAGATGCTGCCATGCAGGGTGGACAAATACTTTCTTGGGATTCCGCGCCGATGCTAAAGGCGACAGGCCTCCAACAGTCGGACTTGGGGTTTGTCGCCATTTCGGGCAAGGCACCTGCATCGGGCGGAACCCTGCCCATCTTTGCACCACTTTCGTTTTCGCCCCAGGCGCAGCAAGACCAGCGCGTCTATGCGGTGATCCGTGTGTCCGTCGAGGTTTCATCGGTGGCTTGGCGGGCCTACCGTAAAGGCCCTGCAAGCGGGCTAGCGCCAGTGTGGGTTGAAATGCCCAACTCGCAACGGTACGCTTGGCAACGCATAACAGTGCCCCTTGAACTGCCGGTCACTGGCCAGGGTCTGATGGTCGACGTTCAGGCGGTTAGTGCGGTCGATTCCCAGTTCTTGCCTTTGTTGCGCTTTTCGATTGCCGGCCGAGACGATGACAACAAACCCTGACCCGTCGGTGGCAGGCCACAACAAGGCAATGCCCGCTTGGACCGTGCTCTGGCCAGTATTTGCGGTGGCAACCGTTCTATTGCTCGCTGCAACAGTGCCTGTTCCTAGTGTGCCGATCACCCTGGAGGTCCAGGCATCCAGCATCACTCTGACTTTGCCTGCAGCATCCCGCTTGGGAGCGCTGGCGACAGGCGATAGATTGCAGATTGAAGGATTCACGTCGCTCAAATCCGGTGACCCGCAGCTAGCCGGTTCGGGAGCAGCCGCGCACGTCGACAACCTCATTGTTCACAGCGAACAGACTTGGCTGCGTGCGCTTCACTTGCCCGCTGGTTCCGAATTGACGGTGCAGGCACGCGGCAAAGCTACCGCGCTTGGGATAGAAAGCCCACGCTCTCCCGTCGTGGCCGACGTGGAAATGCGCGGCAAAACCACGCTACGGCTGGGTGATAGGGATGAAGTGCTCTCGCGTGGTTTCATCCATAGCGAGTGGCTTACGGTGGCCGGCGGCGACGCGACGCGTGCAGACCAGAAGGCACCGCCCATGACACTGACTCTTGCGCGCCAGGGCGACACGGCGCTGGAAATCAAAGGGCTCCGCCCCAGCGAATTGGCTTTCAGGGAACGCAGAGAGGGCAGTGGGGTCGAGAGTGTCGTCGTCTCCAGCCTGGAAGGCGGCACCCTGAGCGTTCCAAGCACCGGGCTGTCGCTTCGAATCAACGGCGGCGACTGGCTGCAAATTGAGGGACTGCTGGTTGAACGGTGTGAGATTTTGGCGGGGGCCGTACTGGCGCTTAAGCTCAATGGCTCAGCGCGGGTAGTTCGATTGAGGGTGGGCGAATTTGAGAAATCCCTCAAGCCGAGTTGGCTTGAATTTGTCTCCCGCCATCATCTCGTGAACTTGCTGTGGGGTTCTGCTGCTTTGTTGTGGGGAGCCTTGGCGTGGATTCGAAAATACTTTGCGACGGTTCCGCCATGACAGTACGGGCCGAATGGGCTTCATGCGCACGTGTCAGCTGCTCCGCGGTGCTGTTGGCAGGCCTGGCGTGCCCGTCAGGCGCGGCCAATGACACCACGTTTTTCAGCGGCCGTGAGCTGGGTGAACGACTGCTGGCGAACGTTGTGAAAATCCAGCGGGCAAACCAACATGGTTTCGGCCTAGTGGTCAGTGCACGGGGCGGGTATGTCTACATCGCGACTGCCCACCACGTCGTGGTTCCTGATTCCGTCGCTGAGCCAGCCAATTCCGGTCATGCGTCCATAGAAGTCACCTTTTGCACCGCGAATGAGAGCGCAACAAATCGGCATCCTGCAACGCTCGTTGAATCATTTGACCGTCGTGGCCGCGACATTGCCCTTCTGCAAGTTCGGCAACCGGCGGGCTATCAACCGCAGACCCGGATTTTTGCGCCAGAAAACGAATCGGCCGTTGGGCAGGAAACGTGGCTGCTGGGTCAATCCCAGCAGTGCGGCGTGTTGCCGACAAGTGGCGCGATGGCAGCGCTGCCGAATGCCAAGGGCGACTTGCGGATTGATTTTCAGGGTGTGTTGGGCGGTGATTCCGGTGGCCCTGCGATCAGTGGGTACGGCGTGCTAGGGCTGATTACCGATACAAGCGACCTGACCTTTACCGCTTTCAGCGTTTGGAGCCTTCAGGCGCTCCTGAGCGCGCAGTCGAGTGCATGGTGGCAACTGGAGACGGCCCGAAATATTCCCGTATCTGATCCAAAAGCAGCGCAGATTGATCTGACCGAGACCCTCAACCTGTATCTGTTCGGGGTCAGGAATCTGCAAAAACTGTTGTTGCAACTCAGAGTACCGAGGGAATTATTTCACCCGTTTTCAACCGAATACAACACCGCCGTCAACCGATTCCGGCTGGCGAAGGAACGCCACGACGGCGCGCTCAAAATCCGATGGCCAGAGGGCGTTTTCGGCCAATGGGAGGTGCTGCGGGACCAACTGTGGCAGGTTCATCAAACGTTCTGGCTGTTGAACGATGGCGGCTCGCAGGCCATCTTTGACATGCAGATCGCGCCGCCGGCAGTGCAGGCAGCCATGCGGGACCTGGAACCTTCGCTGAAGCAGCTAGAGGTCGGCATCAAGGTATTTCTCAAAACCCTCACCCAAGGAGCATCACCATGACATCATCAAGACTGTCTCGTCGCCAACCTGTAGCCGTCGGCCAGTTTGGGGTTACCCGTCGATCTGTAATGTTGGCTGGCGCTGCCACCGCATCGGCCGTATCCCTTTGCGGTTGCGGTGGCGAGGCGATTGTGGCCGCTGTTTTACCGTCGTTTGCGCCGTTCTTTGTGTTCAGCTTTTCGGGCGTGGTGCAACGCCAGATCGTGAGCGCCAGTTTCTTCCCGGACCTTGCATCCAATGGCAAGACGAGCGGCACCTTCAATGTCTCAAACATTTCAGTCGGCGGCAAGACCTTCAATTTCACAGGCACGTTCAATGAACGCGACCTTTCGATCAGCGTGACAGCAGCCTCATCACCCCTCGCATCCCGTTACAACGGGCGCTTTACCGAAGATGAAACCATCGTCATGACGCCAGTAGAAGCGGGCCGGGACTCGTTCGCACTGCGACTTGACAGGTTTGTTCCGACCAACAGCCGCTTTCTGCCCGCCCTTACAGGCAATTGGACCGGCCTCGACGCGGGCGGCCTGCCCTGGAAACTGAAGCTGGAGACAGACCCAAAGAACCTGTTTCCCAAGGACGATCCTGGCGACGCCACAGTGCTGCTGACGGGCACCGAAACGCGCGGTGCCGCAGCAGCTGTGTCGCTTTTGGGCTATGCCAGCGTGCACTACATAGAACTTGACATTGTGCGCGCCAGCGGCAATGTCCGCTTGACCGGCGTGCTGCAAAGTGCATCTGTTGCCCCGCCAGCCAGTCAATCGCCGACCACGGCGACGATCGTCTTTACTGGCGGCGGTTCACTGGTCCGGGCACCATGAAGGCAGATTCAGATATCGTGCCAGATGACGTTTGGGCATGTGGTTTGCGCTGGCATGAATGATCAGTGCTCAAGGCTTCTACGACCGGCATGACTGAAAATCGGCCTGCAAGGTGCAGGGATGTCAAATTCAATTTGCATCTTGCGTATTCTGAATACAAAGTACATAATCGCCAGCATGCCGTCCCAACTCATCAAAATTGAATCGTCACCTGACTTGGTGGACCAGACCTATCGCAGCCTGCTGGACGCCATTAGTGATGGCTCCATGGCCCCCGGCGCGCGGATTGGGCAGGAGGACATTGCCGCCCAACTGGCGGTGTCGCGCCAGCCGGTGCTTCAGGCGCTTCGGCTCTTGAAGAAGGACGGCTTTGTGCTGGACGCGCCTGGGCGTGGCGTGCGAGTGGCGCCGCTGGACGTGGCGCGCCTGGTGCAGATTTACCAAGTGCGCAGCACGCTGGATGCGCTGGCAGCCCGGCTGGCCGCCCGTGCGCGCTACGCCTTGGACCCGCAGTTAATCAGCCTTGGGCGGCTGGCCGCGCGCGGCGACAGCGTGATGGCCATGTTGGCGGCCGACGAAGCCTTTCATGCCGCTATTTATGCCGCCTCGGGCAACCCGCTGATTGCGCCCAGCGCGCACCTGCACTGGCAGCATATTCGCCGCGCCATGGGTGCGGTGCTACAGGTGTCAACCATGCGTGAATCGATCTGGGATGAGCATGAAGCGATTGCCCGTGCCATTGGCGAAGGTCGAGAAGATGCCGCTGCCGCGCTGATGGGCCAACACGGCGTGGACGCCGGCAACAACCTGGCCCGCCTGCTGGGCGACGCCTTGTCCGGTGCATCGGCGCGCGCAGACCTCCGAAACCTACCCTGATTTCCACCCCCATTTCAACCCCCACCCCCGAGGAGACACTTCATGAAACTGACCCCAGAGCAACACACCCAGTTCGAGCGCGACGGTTACCTGTTTTTCCCTGGCCTTTTCACGCCAGAGGAAACGCAGAATTTGACTGCGGCCGTGCCCGAGCTTTACAACCGGCGCGAAGACTTCAACGTGCGCGAAAAAGGCAAAGACGCGGTGCGAACCAACTTTGCTGCGCATCTGTACAGCAAACCGTTTGCCAAGCTGGCGCGCCACCCGCGCATGATCGAGCCGGTAGAAGATTTGCTGGGCGAGTCGCTCTACATGCACCAGTTCAAGATCAACGGCAAGATGGCCTTTGAGGGCGATGTGTGGCAGTGGCACCAGGACTACGGCACCTGGCTCAACGACGACATGATGCCGACCGAGCGCGCCATGAACATCGCGATTTTTCTGGACGACGTCAACGAGCACAACGGCCCGCTGATGTTCATCCCCGGCAGCCACAAAAAGGGCGTGGTCGATGCCAAGCATGACCTCACCACCACCAGCTACCCGCTGTGGACGGTCGATAACGACTTGATCCGCCAACTGGTGCAGCGTGGCGGTGGCAAAAATGGCGGCATTGTCTCTCCCAAAGGCCCGGCCGGTTCGATGATTCTGTTTCACTCGTGCCTGGTGCATGCGTCGGGCAGCAACCTGTCCCCGTTCAACCGGGTGGCGGTTTATTTGAGCCTGTGCGCTGTCAGCAACCACATCCGCCGCTACAAACGGCCAGAGTACATCGCGCACCGCGACTTCACGCCGATCACCTGTTTGCCGGACGATTGCCTGTTGAAGGACTACCCGGTTGATTTGCCCTGGAAAGACGGCGTGCCCGCTACGGCCATGCAAACCTCGATGGAGCCAATTGCGCCTGAGCGCAAAGCGGCTTGAGCCACTCAGGCACGCTACACAATGAACCTTTACTCCAAACTCCAGCAACGCGCGGCAGACAACAAACCGGTGCGCATCGGCCTGATTGGCGCGGGCAAATTCGGCTCGATGTACCTTGCGCAGATTCCACGCACACCCGGTGTGCATCTGGTGGCGATTGCAGATTTGTCGCCCGACGCGGCCCGCGCCAACCTCGCCCGAGTCGGCTGGAAGCCTGACCTGACGCAAGCGAAATCCGCGCAAGACGCAATTCGAACCGGTGCGACGTGGATCACCGATGACTGGCAGGCGCTGGTCACGCACCCGCAAATTGACATCATCGTCGAGTGCACCGGCAACCCCATCGCCGCCGTTGAACATTGCCTGCTGGCGTTCAAGCATCGCAAGCACGTGGTCAACGTCACGGTGGAGGCCGATGCATTTTGCGGGCCCTTGCTGGCGCGCAGGGCGGCTGATGCCGGCGTGATTTATTCGCTGGCGTTTGGTGACCAGCCAGCCTTGATTTGCGATCTGGTGGACTGGGCGCGCACCTGCGGCTTCCCGGTGGTGGCGGCAGGCCGTGGCCACAAGTGGCTGCCGCATTTTTGCGAATCGACACCCGACACGGTGTGGGGCAACTATGGCCTGACACCCGAGCAGGCCGAGCGCGGCGGGCTTAACCCGAAGATGTTCAACAGCTTTCTGGATGGCTCCAAACCCAGCATCGAATCCACCGCCGTTGCCAACGCCACCGGCCTGACGGTGCCCAGCAACGGCCTGCTGTACCCGCCGGCCAGTGTCGAGGACATCCCGTTCGTCACGCGCCCCATCAGCGAGGGCGGCGTGCTGGAGCGCAAAGGCATGGTTGAAGTGATCTCGTCGCTGGAGGCCAATGGCCGCAAAATTCCGTATGACATCCGCATGGGCGTGTGGGTCACAGTGGAAGGCGAGACCGAATACATCCGCAATTGCTTTGAGGAATACAACGCCCACACCGATCCGAGCGGGCGTTATTTCACGCTGTACAAACGCTGGCATTTGATCGGGCTGGAAGTCGGCGTGTCGGTCGCGTCAGTCGCGCTGCGGGGTGAGCCAACGGGTGTAGCCACCTGCTGGAATGCGGACGTTGTGGCGACGGCCAAAAAAGATCTGAAACCTGGCGACATGCTTGACGGTGAAGGCGGCTACACGGTGTGGGGCAAGCTGCTGCCGTCTGACACGTCACTGAAAATGGGTGGCGTGCCGTTGGGGCTGGCGCACCAGGTCAAAGTAATTCGCCCGGTCAAACGAGGCCAGAGTTTGAGCTGGGCCGATGTGGCGATGGATACCGCCACCGACGCCTACAAGGTGCGGCGCGAGATGGAGGCGATGTTTGCACCGGCGGTGCCTTTGAAGAAAGCGGCGTAATTAGTTTCTCTTGACTAAAATGTGGACCGCAGTCGTCAAACGAGTCACTCATCTATGAACGCCGTCCTATCACCCATCGTGTCCGAGTTCGGTACGCAAAGCCAAGCGGATAGCTACAAGGCTTGGCTGGATTTGAAGCTACAACGTGCGGAAAAGAGTGCGGCAGATCAACCCATGATTCCCCACGATCAGGCGATGGGGCAGATTCGCAGTTTGCTGGAGACCAAGAAAAATACGCATGCTGATTGAGTGGAGCCAATCCGCTTTGGCGGATTACCCATACCTCCACAAACAGAGTCTTCGGCGAGTTGGTTGGCGCGAGGTGGTTGTTCACCCGAACTACATCATTTTCTATCGCGCTGCTGCGAACGTGGAAATTCTTGCGGTCATCCACGCGCGGGAAGAATTTCTAACGTAGGTGTAGCGGCTGATCCGGTCGCCGTGCGGTGTCAGAAGCCATCACAGGCCGCCACAGACAAAGCCGCAGAAGCTCAACGCGCCATCGACGCACCACAAGCAGATTCAGCGACCGGAAGCGCGGTCACCTGCAATGTCCCGAGTTGGCTAGCTCCCGTTACGCGGTTGCCAACAGACTTTCATACGGAATGTGCAATCCGTCGTGCAGCCGCTTCACCATTTGCAGACTTAGTCCACGCTTGCGGTTCAGCACTTCGGACACCCGGCCACTTGAGCCGATGTAAAGCTCCAGGTCTTTGGGCGTGAGCCCTGCCTGATCCATTTTGAATTTAATGGCCTCAACCGGATCGGCAGGACCAATCGGGCAATGCTTGTGTTCATAGGCCTCAATGAGCGTGACCAGAATCTCCATCTCGTCCGCTTCTGGTGTTCCATCCTGGGCTTGGAAGACCAGTTCCAGGCGCTTGAACGCAGCCCGCAAGTCATCGTTGTTTCGGATGGGCTTAATATTCATTGACGCTGGTGCGCAAAGGCCACGTACCAGTCCAGACAGGCCGGGTTGGCCATCGCCTCGCGATTGATGACTTTGTCAATCGGCTGACCCAGCAGCAGTTTTTTGATGGGAAGTTCCTGCTTCTTTCCTGACAGCGTGCGCGGGATCTCGGTCACCTGAAAAATGTCATTCGGCACGAAGCGCGGGCTCAAGGCGGTTTTGATGGCGTTGGCCAGCCGCTGGCGCATCGCTTCGTCCAGCGCGACGCCTTCACGCAGCACCACGAACAGGGGCATATAGCTTTCACGGCCGAGGTACTCCAGATCGACCACCATGCTGTCCAGCACCTCAGGCAAGGACTCAATGGCGCTGTAGAGCTCGCTGGTTCCCATGCGCAGGCCGTGGCGGTTGATGGTGGCGTCACTGCGGCCATAGATGACGCAGCTGCCGCTTTCATTGATCTTGAGCCAGTCGCCGTGGCGCCACGGTGCGCACTGGCCTTCGCTGCCGGGGTACATGTCAAAGTAACTTGACAGGTAGCGTTTGTGACCCTCGTCGCCCCAGAAGTAAAGTGGCATGGACGGCATCGGCCGTTTGCAGATCAACTCTCCCACCTCGCCGATGACCGGCTCGCCCTGTTCATTCCAGGCTTCAACCGCGCAGCCGAGCAGGCGGCATTGCATTTCGCCGGGGACCAGAGGCAGCTCCCGGTTCCCGCCGATAAATGCGCCCGCAAAATCCGTGCCCCCGGAAATATTGCACCACCAGATGTCGCCCCCACGGTCGCCCACTGCGTGTGGCTCCCTGCCCCCCGAGGGGGCTAATTTCCCTAGGGGCGGCCCGTCGGGAAATTGCCCCGCTCTCAATTTGGCGAACTGCGCCGTGCCCCAGTTCTGCGCGTCTTCACTCAAGGGTGAGCCGGTGCTGCCCAAGGCGCGCACCTGGCGCAGGCCGGGGAGTTGCGACAGGTCAATGCCCGCCTTCATGCAGCTGGCAAAAAAGGCGGCACCGGCACCGAAGTAGGTCACCCCCAGCTCCGCAGCAAAGCGCCACAGCGTGGTCCAGTCGGGTGCGACTTTTTGACCTGCTGCGTCTACCGTGGGGCCGGCCGGGTTGCCATCAAAGATGCAGCAGGTCGTACCAAACAGCAAGCCATTGAGCTGCGCGTTCCACATCACCCAACCGGTCGAGCTGTACCAGTGAAAGCGCTCCCCCCAGCCATTGGGCTCGTAGCTGCACGCAATGTCGTTGTGCAGGCGCTGGCCCGCCATGGCCACGATCATGGTGCCACCATGCCCATGCACGATCGGTTTTGGCAGGCCGGTGGTGCCACTGGAATAGACAATCCAAAGCGGGTGGTCAAACGGCAGCCACAGCGGCTCAAACCGCTTGACCGCATCGTCGTTTTGCGAGGTGGCAGCTTGAAACGTCACGCGAGATGCCGTGGTTTGGACCAACGCCGCATCCAGCCCCAAGTCGGCCAGGGTGATCACGTGCGAGAGCGTGGGCAGCCCGGCACACAGCTCGCTTGCCACGGCACGGCGATCCATGGCGCGCCCACCGTAGCGCACACCATCCACAGTGAACAGCACTTTGGGCTCGATCTGCTTGAAGCGGTCCAGCACGGCGTTGGTGCCCATGTCAGGCGCGCAAATGCTCCACACCGCGCCTATGCTGACGGTGGCCATGAAGGCCACCATCGCTTCTGGAATATTGGGCAGGTAGGCCGCCACGCGGTCGCCCGGCCGCACTCCTTGCGCGCGCAGGTGCAACGCCAGCGATGCCACCTGCTGGCGCAACGCCGGCCAGCTCAGTTCGCGGGGCGGGCGCTGCCCCAGGCTGCTCTCGTTGTGGCTGATGATGGCGGCGAACCCGGCGGCATGCGCAGCGTCTGCATGGCGAAACACCTGGTGCACAAAGTTCACCTGCGCGCCTGGGAACCATTTCGCATCAATCATCCGGGGGGCCGAATCAGCCTCTGCCAGCACGGCCGTATGCGGCGTTGGCGACTGCAAGTCGAAGTAATCCCAGACGCTTTGCCAAAACGCGTTCAGGTCAGTGGCTGACCAGCGCCACAGGGCGTCGTAGGATTCAAACGAAAGACCACGCTGGTCTTTGAGCCAGGCCCGGTACAGGGTCATCTGGGGCGTGAACGTTGGCGCAATGGGCGCCGCAAGCGCGGTTTGATTTTGGGGCATACCCGAAGCTTACTGCGACTTGGGGTCGATCCCGCTGGCTTTTGGGATGCTTTCTGCGGCTAAAAAATTAACCTGAAGGTTAATTTCGGCATCAAAATGATCATAATTTGTCAAAAATAGGACAATATTAGCCTCTAGCTCTCGTATTATATAGATAGTTTGCTATCTAATTATTATAAAATGAATTCCCCCTGGATTGTGGGTTTGGGTTGACCTGGATCAACACCGCTTCTGCTGTGCCGCCTAAAGTGGCTTGGTACTTCAATGGGAGTCTCCATGCAACGCTCACACGCCAGCCTTGTGCTTCTTTTGGGCCTCGCCCTGTCTGCTTGCTCGCCCGGGCCCAATCCACCCTACGCAACAGCACCTGCCACCGGTGTCAGTGCAGCAGCGGGTGCTGACACCGGCGGCTCCGCCAAAGGCGACTTCGGTCCGCCCCAGGGTGAGCCCATCAAGGCGGTGCTGACCAGCCCGCCGATGGTGCCGCCCGCCACTGGCCGCAAGGTGCCGGCCAAGGTGATCGTCGAGCTGGAAGTGCGCGAGATCGAGAAGGAAATTTCTGAGGGCGTGACCTACACGCTGTGGACTTTTGGCGGCACGGTACCGGGCAGCTTCATCCGCGTGCGCCAGGGCGATACAGTGGAGTTCCACCTGAAGAACCATCCAGATTCCAAGATGCCGCACAACATCGACCTGCATGGCGTGACCGGCCCGGGCGGCGGCGCGGCGTCCAGCTTTACCGCGCCGGGGCACGGCTCGCAGTTCACCTTCAAGGCGCTCAACGCCGGACTGTACGTGTACCACTGCGCGACCGCGCCGGTGGGCATGCATGTGGCCAACGGCATGTACGGCCTGATGCTGGTTGAGCCGCCTGAGGGCCTGTCCAAAGTAGACAGGGAGTATTACGTGATGCAGGGCGACTTCTACACCGCTGGCAAGTACCGCGAGAAGGGCCTACAGCCGTTTGACATGCAAAAAGCCATTGACGAGCGCCCGACCTATGTGCTTTTCAATGGCTCCGAGTCCGCGCTGACAGGAGACAACGCCATCAAGGCCAAAGTAGGCGAGACCGTGCGCCTGTTCGTGGGAAACGGTGGGCCGAACCTGGTCTCGAGCTTTCACGTGATTGGCGAGATCTTTGACAAAGTCTGGTTTGAAGGGGGCACGAAGTTTCAGGAGAACGTGCAGACCACCTTGATCCCGGCGGGCGGCGCTGCGGTGGTCGAGTTCAAAACCGAAGTGCCAGGCACTTATGTCATCGTCGATCATTCGCTGTTCCGGGCCTTCAACAAGGGCGCATTGGGCATGATGAAGGTTGAGGGCCCCGAGAACAAGGCGATCTACTCGGGCAAGGAAGTTGATACAACTTATCTGGGCGACAAAAAGGTGGACTTGACCAGCGTCACCGTCGCCACCCGCGCAGCGGCAGCGGGCACCTTGACCCTGGACATGCAGATCAAGGCGGGCGGCGCGCTGTACAACGGCGCGTGTTCAGTTTGCCACCAGGCCAACGGCGAGGGCTTGGCTGGGGTGTTCCCGCCACTGGCGAAGTCTGACTACATGACCAGCGACAAGTCTCGCGCCATTGCGGTGGTGCTGAACGGCTTGACCGGGCCGATCAAGGTCAACGGCAAGGACTACAACTCGGTCATGCCACCCATGAGCCAACTGGCTGACGACGAGGTTGCCAATCTGCTGACCTTTGCGGGCAACAGTTGGGGCAACACGGTCGGTGCGTACTCTGCGGCAGAGGTCGCCACGGTTCGCGCCAACACGCCGCGGCCTAAAGGCGCAGCACATTAGAGACGGTTGATTCATGAAGCCTGCGCTGTGCATCTGTTTCGCCGTTTTGGTGGGAACCGCGATGGTGGCCAACGCTCTGGAGCCGCCCCGCAACTTGCAGGCGTCCTCAAAGAAGCCAGCAACTTACCGCTTGGTTCCCGGAGGCACCTTCAAGACGCTGCTGCCACCCGATGGCAAACAGGCCCTTGCCACTGTGCCGAATTACGCCCTGCGGGTGCTGCCAGTCAGCCAGGGCGAATTTTCAAGGTTCGTGCAAAAGCAGCCGCAGTGGCGCCGCTCACGGTTAGCGAGAAGTAGCCTGGCCGATGGCCAATACCTGCGCCAGTGGCCAGGCGAAGAGGGGCCGAATCCCGCGCAGGCATTGCAGCCCGTGACTGATGTCAGTTGGTTTGCCGCCGACGCCTACTGCCAAAGTGAGGGCGCGCGCCTGCCGACGTGGCACCAATGGGAATACGCGGCAGCGGCAGATGCCACTCGGGCCGACGCGCGCAGTGACCCACTTTGGCGGGCGCATATTCTGGGCTGGTATGGGCAGACCTCACGGCCGTTGCCCGATATTGGCCGCACGGCGAAAAATGTCTATGGCATTCAGGATTTGCATGGCGTCATCTGGGAGTGGGTCGAAGACTTTGGCGCGTTGATGGTCAGTGGCGACAACCGCACCCAAGGCGACCCGGACACCCTGCAATTCTGCGGCGCAGGTGCGCTCTCAGCCACCGACCGGGAGAATTACCCGGTGTTGATGCGCATTGCCATGCTGTCGTCGCTGGGCGCTGCCAGCACCAACCGCAACTTGGGTTTTCGGTGCGTGAAAGCCGCCAAGGCCACAAAGGCAGCCAGATGATGAGCACGGTTCAAACTACTCGCATCGACCGCTTCGTGAGATCGATGGGGTGCGCGCTGTTGCTGCTGTCTACCCTTACCGTGGCGTGGTCAGGGGTTGATTTACCGCGCAATTCTCTCTACCTGCTTAATGTGCCACTGACCGACCAGGACGGCAACCGCTCGAACTGGCAGGACACAGTGCCAGGGCCGAGGATCGTGAGCATGTTTTACACGCGCTGTGACTATGTCTGTCCGATGCTGTTTGAAGCGATCCGAAGCCTTGAATCGAGTTTGCCCGCAAGCAGCCTGCAGCATTTGCGGGTGGGTTTGGTGACCCTGGACCCGGCGCGCGACGATGTCACCGCGCTGAAAACTACGGCGGCACAACGTGGCGGTGATCCGGCGCGCTGGCGGGTTTACCGTACCGCAGACGCGGACGTGCGTAAGCTGGCAGGCATGCTGGGCATTCAATACCGGCGCTTGAGCGACGGTGAATTCAACCATTCAACGGCAATGATCCTGCTGGACGCGAACGGGGTCGAGTTGGCCCGCACGCTGAGCATTGCCAAAGCTGATCCGGTATTTATCAAAGCGGTTCTCAACGCGACCCAGGCCCCGGGTGCTGCACAGCGCTGAAACTCGACGCAAGCCGCCCACCACAGGCGGCTCACGGCTCAAGCCGTGGCTCTATCACCTTGAGCCAGGGCCACCCTTGAGGATCAAGTCCATGTCACCTTTGGACACCATGCCTTTGCTCTGCTTCATCGACTTCCACATGGCGTTATGGTAGTTGTCGTATTCACGGCGTGAAATCATGCCGTCGCCATTGGTGTCCATGTCCATCATGGTGTGGCCGCCTGTGGCGTTCATCGGCATGTTGCTTTTCTTGGCATCAACACGCATTTGAGCCTTGTCGCGTGCCGTTTGCTGGCCTTTGTCTTGCTCTCCCGTCAGGCCTTCCTTGGTGGCAGTGCTGCCAGCGGCTGCAGCACCCGCGGCGGGCGCTTGCGCAAATGCAGCGCTACAAACCAGGGCTGCAACGGCTGTGAGTAAAACCTTTTTCATACAAAACTCCAGAGATCAGGGCGAATTTGCCCAGCCGTTATTTTCGACTCCAGGGTTGCGTCTGGCTGTAGGACGAACTGGGCTGATGGTGTAAGTGTGCGGCCTGTATTGCCAGCTGGAAAAGCTGCACAATCTTGAAGTATTGCTGCCTACAGGCTTCTACATTTCGTGTTTTTCGCACAAGATTCGCGGCGCGTCGGCGGGCTGGATACGTGCCGTCGCGATTTTTGACGAGCGTCTGATGGCAGCCGCATAATTGATCAAGAAGTTTTTCAAGAAGAGCCGCACATGACCATCAACCTGACCGCGCTGAACCACACCCACCACCCTGCCGCCCGAAGCTGGGTCGAGTCGGCCAATGCACCCGACGGCGATTTCCCGATTCAAAACTTGCCCTTCGCCGTCTTCCGCCGAATCGCAAAGAGCGAGACCTTTCGTGGCGGCGTGGCAATTGGCGACCAGATCATTGACCTGGCCTGCCTGAGCGACAGCAACGCGTTGTCCGGTCTGGCTTTGCTCGCCGCCAGGGCCGGTGCGCAGGCAACGCTGAACGAATTTTTTGCGATGGGGCCGCTTGCATGGCAAGCCCTTCGCCACAGTTTGTTCGCCTTGCTTGAAATCGGGGCAACGCCGGCGCAGGCCAACACGCTGCGAAGCTGTTTTGTCAAGATGGGTGAGGTTGAATACACCGTGCCCACCCGGATTGGCGATTACACCGACTTTTACACCTCCATCCACCATGCCCGCAATGTCGGGCGCATCGCCAGGCCGGACGCGCCACTCACGCCGAACTTTCAGTGGCTGCCGATTGCCTACCATGGCCGCGCCTCCAGTGTGGTGGTCAGTGGCACCAGGTTTCGCCGCCCCATGGGGCAAAGCCTGCCCGCAGGCGCCAGTGCCCCGGTGTATGGCCCGTGCACGCGGCTGGACTACGAGCTGGAACTCGGCCTGTTCATCGGCACCGGCAATGCCATGGGCAAACCCGTCACGCTGGCACACGCCGAATCGCACATGTTCGGCATCTGCCTGCTCAATGACTGGTCTGCGCGCGACATCCAGTTTTGGGAGATGGCACCGCTCGGGCCGTTCCTGGGCAAGAATTTCTGCACCAGCATTTCACCGTGGATTGTCACGATGGAAGCGCTGGCCCCATATCGCCTGCCGTTTCACCGCGCGGCAGACCAGCCCCAGCCGCTGGCTTACCTGGACAGTGCGCAAAACCGCGCGACCGGCGGGCTGGACATTTCGCTGCAAGTGCAGATTGAATCCGCACAGTCGCGTGCGCAGGGCTTGGGCGCAATGGCCGTGTCCCACACCAATTTTCGCCACCAGTACTGGACCTTTGCGCAGATGCTGGCGCAGCACACCATGGGCGGCTGCAATCTGCACAGTGGCGACTTGCTGGGCAGTGGCACCATCTCCGGCCCGACGCCGCCCGAGGCAGGGGCCATCATCGAACTGACCCAGGGCGGCAAGGCGCCGATTACGCTGTCGAACGGCGAACAGCGGGCTTTCTTGCACGATGGCGACGCGGTGATTCTGCGCGGCTGGTGCGAAAAACCAGGTTGCGCCCGCATAGGGTTTGGCGAGAACCGGGGCGAAGTTCTGCCCGCAGTGATCGGCCATTGACCTGACTTGCGACAGGGCGCGCTTCCACCTCCCCATCATTCGTGAAGCAGGGGCAACACCTTGAAAACGGAATCAGTGCTTTCTCAGCCCCAGCGCCATCACGGTGCCCACCACCAGCAGCGCACCGGCAACTTGCACTGGCGCAATCGCCTGGTTCAGAATCATCCAGGCCAGCACCAGTGCGAACACCGGTTCGACATTCATGATGGCCGAGTTGCCCGCTACGCCCAACTTGGGCAGCACCGTGAACATGATGGTGAAAGCGGTGCCGTACAAAAATGTCAGTGCCGCCAGCCCCCACCAGCCCGGGGTGGCCTGTGGCAGGTGAAAACCGCCCTGGGCGCTGACCACCACCAGGGCAATCAGGGCGGCAATGGTCAGCGTGCTGACGGTGCGCACGCGGCCATCCAGCGTGCCGGCCTCGTGTTGCGTGAGGATCATGGCCAGCCCGAAGGTCGCGCCGGCGGCCAGCGCAAAGGCAACCCCTGCGCCAATGCGCCCCCACTGCTGCGCCGCACCCAGGCCGGAGGCCGCGCCAAATACATCCAGCGCCAACCCCAGCCCCACCAGAATGAACGGCATGGCCAGTAGCACCGCGCGCTCCGGGCGGCGCTGGTAAAGCACGCGGTCCCACAGCGCGGCCCACAGCGGATAGGTGTTGAACGCCAGCAGTGCCAGGGCCACCGGCAGGCGCGCCACGCTGGAGTAAAGGCAGAGGCTTTGCACCCCGATCAGGATTCCGATCAATGGCAGAAACCGCTTGTGGCGGGCGGTGAGCCGCAGCGGCACGCGGTTGATGAACACCACCAAGGCGACCACCAGCGCCGTTACCGTGCTGCGCACCGCGACGGCGGTTGCGACATCCAGACCATGGTTGAAGGCCACCCGTGCGGCGACGTGGTTGGCGCCCATCATGAAGGCGATGAGCAGCAGCGTGGCGAAGGCGGTGCCGCTCAAGGCGCGGCGGGGAGTGGTCATGATGGGTTGAAGTATTTCATATCACCGGCGATATGAATTCTGTTGAAATTGCGGTGAAATTGTGAAAATTTCGGATTTAAATGATCAAATCAGGCTATAGCTCTCGTATTATATAGAAGTTTAGCTATTTATAATATAGCAATTCGAGTTTTGACTGAAATTGCCACTGAAAGTCACGCTGGCGGATACAGCCCGCGGGTGCGGGCATGCAGGCGGCTCAGGCCCAACAGTGCGTCGGTAAACGGGGTCGCCACACCGGTCAGCGCGCCAAGCTCCTTCACCACCGTCACCAGCGCATCAAGTTCGACCGCCCGGCCGGCGTCGACGTCCTGCAGCATCGAGGTCCTGAAAGCGCCGAGCTTCAAGGTGACCGCGTGGCGGTCGGTCGGCTGCTGGTCGATGGGCAGCCCCAGCCGCGCGCCAATCTCCTTGGCTTCCAGCATCACGGAGGAGACAAAACCGCGCACCAGCTCGTCGCCCAGAATCAGATCGGTGGTGGCACCGGTGATGGCGCTGATCGGGTTTACCGTCATATTGCCCCACAGCTTGTACCAGGCGTCCTTTTGAATTTGCGGTGACACGCTGGCGCCAAACCCGGCACGGTTCAACAGGCTGGCGAGCGCCTGCACCCGATCGGTAGTTTGACCCGAGGGCTCGCCGACGATCAAGCCATTGCCAAAATGGTGGTGAATCAAGCCGGGGCTCGTCACCGAGCAACTGGCATGCACGACGCAGCCGACAATCTTCCCGGCCGGAATCAAAGTCTCAATGTCGCCCGTGGCATCGACCGCCTTGAGCCGAGTGCCTGCATAGTTGCCGCCGAACCCGTGAAAAAACCACCAGGGCACGCCGTTCATGGCCGTCAGCACGACGGTGTCCGGGCCGATCAGGGGGCCGATATGGCGGGCCACGTCCAGCAGTGCCGGTGCCTTCACGGCGATCACTACCAAGTCCTGTACACCCAACTCTGTCGGGTTGGCGCTGGCCTTCACAAGGTGTGTCGCGGTGCCTTGCCCGCTTTGCAGACGCAGCCCGTGTTCCTGAATGGCCGCCAGCGTCGGGCCGCGAGCCACCACGCTGACCTGGCAGCCAGCGCTGGCCAGTCCGGCACCGATCCAGCCACCAATGGCGCCGGCGCCGTAAATGCAAACTCTATTGACGGTAGCTGGCATCAATCCGGTCCACCTGGCGCACCAGTGCGTTGAACATGTCCTGGCCGCCACCCTTGTCCGGGTATTGCAAGGCATCACGGGTGCAACGGATGGCAACCTCATTGGTGACCGGAATCGCCGCGCCCATGCTGAACGTGGCCAGCTGGATTTCACAGGCACGCTGCAAGGTCCACAAAATCGCGAAAGTTTGCGGCAAGGTTTGGCCCCAGGTCAGCAGGCCGTGGTTGCGCAGAATCACCGCCTGGCGCCGGCCGATGCTTTTGAGCAGGCGCGGGCCCTCCTCAGCGTGAATGGTGATGCCCTCAAAGTCGTGGTACGCCAGCATGTCGTGCAACTGCGCGGTGTAAAAATTGGTCTGCTGCAAACCGCCCTTCAGGCAGGCCACCGCCACCCCGGCCGTGGTATGCGTGTGCATGATGCAGTGCGCCTCCGGCAGGCCTTCGTGAATGGCGGCGTGCACCGTAAAACCCGCCGGGTTGATGGCGCTGGTGGAGCCGTCCAGCACCCGCCCCGAGAGGTTGATGCGGACCAGATTGCGCGCGGTGACTTCCGAATAGTGCAGGCCAAACGGGTTGATCAGGAACTGCTTTTCGCCCTGGGTGACCGAATCCGGCAACCGCACTGTGATGTGGTTGAAGATCATCTCCACCCAGCCCAGCATGGCAAAAATGCGGTAGCAGGCGGCCAGTTGCACCCGCGCGGCCCATTCGTCGGGGTGAAATTCGGTGGGTGTTGCCAGGGCGATCCCGGGTTGCAAAACAGCCTTCATGGCAGGGGTCTCCAGCAAAAAATCAGGTGATGAACCCAGCCGGCTCAGTAGGTCTTGCTGGCAGCCAGCGGTGCCACCGAGGTTTTGAAGCGCGCCGCCAATGCGCTGGTATGGCGCACCAGCAAATTGGTTTCAAGCCCCACCGCGACAAAGGTCGCACCGAGGTCCAGGTAATGCCGCGCCAGTGCTTCGTCGGGCGTCAGGATGCCCGCAGCCTTGCCAGCCTTGACGATGCGCTTGATCGCGTCTTCAATGGCAGCTTGCACCACCGGATGCGTCGGTTGCAGGACATAGCCCAACGACGCCGACAAGTCCGCCGGGCCAATGAAGATGCCGTCAATGCCGTCAATCGCGGCAATCGCGTCCAGGTTGTTGAGTGCCAGTTGCGACTCGGCTTGCACCAGCAGGCAAATCTGGTCGTTGGCCTCATTCGCGTAGTTGGCCAAACGCCCAAAGCGCGAGGCCCGCGCACCGGCCATGCCGCGATAGCCGCGCGTCGGGCTGCCGACATCATCATTCTGC
>JANOMD010000302.1:0-3282 GCA_031420135.1 Rhodoferax sp.
TGAAAGTAAATCGTCATGGACACCGTACCGACGTGCGTGGGCGTGGCGCGCCTGGACATGATGCGCGGGAAAAAAATGTCGGACAGCGCGGCCAGTGACGCGAAATCCAGCGCACGGGCAGGCGCATCACGCAACCAGACCTGGGTCAGGCTGTCACCGCTGTCGCTGCCGTCCCACACTTCGGGGAAGTTGCCGTGGATAAAACGCAGCTCATACCGGTTGACCCATTCCATGCGCGCTCTTCCACCGGCGGTCGGGGTGTCGGCGGGCCGGGAAACTTCGGGCATCGTCGTTTCATTGAGGTTCCAGGTGTCGCGGCGCACGGCGGTCACTGCGGAGGCAGTCAAAACGGCCTGGCCGCCCTGCACGATTTCCATCAACCAATGCTGGGTCGAGCGGTTGGTGCGCGCAGCGCGGGCTTGCACCGTGAACGCCCCATCAACCAAACCTGCGCAATAGTTCACCGTCAAAGAGATCGGGTCGCCCAGGCGGTCTGGGTGCTGCAACACGGCGTTCAACAGCTTGGCTGCCAGCACGCCGCCAAATGGGCCGACCATGTTGCCATAGGCCGGGCTGGTGTGGCCCAACCAGCTTCCATCGGCCTGGCGCTCAAGCGCAATGGCCTGGTCGAACGGATGAGAGTTCATGGGGTGGTGCTTGAAGCAACGGCGACTTTGCTGACATTGAAACGGGACATTGAATTTCCGGAATCAGGGGACTCGAACCCAGGTTTGGGTGCGGCCAAAGAACGCGATGGAGCCGCGCACTTCGAGTTTTTTACCGCCTTCAATCGGCGTCAGGCGCAAGGCATAGGTGCTGCCGTTTTCCGGGTCCAGAATCTTGCCCTGTTCCCAAACATCCTTGCTCTCGGACTTTCTGGCGCCCCGGATGATTTCCATCCCCAGCTTGGGTTGGCCTTTGCGGTCGTCTGTGCACAGGTCGCAGGTGGGGTCACCGGTTGTGATCAGCGCCTTTTCAACCACCCCGCTCAAGATGCCGCCGGCTTGTGCAGTGATTCGGATTTCAGCCTTGGCCTGGCCGGTTTTGTCGTCAATGCTGCGCCACAAGCCAACCGGCGTCAACTGCGCGCTGGCACCGGTCGCCGCAGCGGTCAAAGCGAGCGCAAAAAATGCTTTTTTCACTAATCCTCCTGGGTTATCGGATGGCTAAATAGCGATTGAGTCTATCAAGCAAACACGGCATCGGTGTCGAGCAATACCTGAGCGCCACTGCGCGCGGTCTGCATCAGGCTGGCGGTTTCCGGGAACAGCCGGGCAAAGTAGAAGCGCGCGGTTTGCAGCTTGGCCAGGTAGAACGGGTCTTGCGGCCTCTTTTCCGATTCCGCCGCAGCGATTTCCCGCAGCGCCACCTGCGCCATGCGCGCCCAAAAATAGCCAAACACCAGGTGGCCGGCCACCCGCAGATAGTCCACCGCCGCCGCGCCCACTTCATCGGCGTTCTGGAAAGCTTTGATGCCCAGCTCGGTCGTGAGCCTGGTCATCTGCTCGCCCAGAATCGCGATGGGCGTGATGAACTCGGCCATCTTCTCGTTGACGCGTTCCTCCTCCACCAGCGCGGCCACCAGCAAGCCAAATTTCTTCAGCGTGGCACCGTTGTTGCCCAACACCTTGCGGCCCAGCAAGTCAAGCGACTGGATGGTGTTGGTGCCTTCGTAAATCATGTTGATGCGGGCGTCGCGCACAAACTGCTCCATGCCCCATTCCTTGATGTAGCCATGGCCGCCAAACACTTGCATGCACATCGAGGTGGCGATCCAGCCGTTGTCAGTGATGAAGGCTTTGACGATGGGCGTCAACAGCGAGAGCATTTCGCCGCTGTCCTGGCGCACCTTCTCATCCGGGTGGTGATGCTCCTTTTCCAGCAGCACTGAACAGTAAACGGCCAGTGCGCGGCCGCCTTCGGCGTAGGCGCGGGCGGTCAGCAGCATCTTGCGCACATCGGGGTGTACGATGATCGGGTCAGCCGGTTTGTCCGGCGCTTTGGGGCCGCTCAACGAACGCATCTGGATGCGGTCTTTGGCGTAGGCCAGCGCGTTTTGGTAGGCCACTTCGGTCAAGCCGAGTGACTGGTTGCCGACCCCCAGGCGGGCGGCGTTCATCATCACGAACATGGCTTGCATGCCCTTGTTAGCCTGGCCGACCAGGGTGCCGATGGCGCCGTCAATCACGATTTGCGCGGTGGCGTTGCCGTGGATGCCCATCTTGTGCTCAATGCCGCCGCAATAAATGCCGTTGCGTGAACCAAGGCTGCCGTCTTGGTTGACGTTGAATTTGGGCACGATGAACAGACTGACGCCTTTGATGCCGGGTGGCGCATCGGTGAGGCGCGCCAGCACCAGGTGGATGATGTTGTCGGCCAGGTCGTGTTCACCGGCGCTGATGAAAATCTTGTTGCCGGTGATGCGGTAGGTGCCTTCACCTTCCGAATGCGGCAAGGCCTCGGCTTTGGTGCGCATCAGGCCTAAGTCAGTGCCGCAATGCGGCTCGGTCAGGCACATGGTGCCAGTCCATTCGCCGCTGGTCATTTTGTGCAGGTAGGTCTGCTTTTGCGCGTCGGTGCCGTAGCTGTGCAACGCCGCATAGGCGCCGTGCGTGAGGCCGGGGTACATGGTCCAGGCCTGGTTGGCGCTGTTGAGCATCTCGTAAAAGCATTGGTTCACCACCAGAGGCAGGCCTTGGCCACCAAAAGCCGGGTCGCAGCTCAAGGCAGGCCAGCCACCGGCTACAAACTGCTTGTAGGCCGCTTTGAAATCGGTGGGCGTGGTGACTTCATGGGTCAGCTTGTCGTGTTTGCAGCCCTCGGTGTCGCCGCTGATGTTCAGGGGCAGCGCGATTTCGGTGGCGAACTTGCCGGCTTCTTCCAGCACGGCGTTGATGGTGTCGGCATCAATGTCGGCGTGCTTGGGCATGGCTTTGAAGTCTGCAACCACGTGCAGCAGCTCGTGCATGACGAATTTCATGTCGCGCAACGGCGGTGTGTAGATCGGCATGGTGTGTCCTTGATGAGATTGAAAATTGAAATTGGGATGCGTTGCGTGCGGCTTAAGGCAGAGCGCCGCTGCGCGCGAGAATGTTGTTGAAGCCCTGCATGGCGCGGTCAATCGAGCCGGGGTATTTGAGGAACCGTGCCTCGTAATGCAGCGCGAGGATCAGGCCGTGAATCTCGAAGGCGATTTGCTGCTCGTTCGCGTCGTCATTCAAGTGTCCGCAGCTTTTGGCCTGCACCACGGCGCGGTGTACCGCCTACAGCCAGGTTTTGACA
>JANOMD010000303.1:0-16039 GCA_031420135.1 Rhodoferax sp.
AAAGTGACATCTTCGCCCGCCAGCGCGAGTTTCACGCCGACATAGCCGCCAATGGCTCCAGCTCCTACGATTGCAATTTTCACGTGTTCATCCTCAATTTATTCAAAACGATTGCCGAGAATTCCAATGCCCGCAATTTCGACGTACACCTCGCTGCCCGACTTCATGGAGCCCACGCCAATCGACGTGCCACACAAAATGATGTCGCCCGGCAGCAGGGTCATGTCATGCGAAATTTTGCTGACCAGTTGCGCCACGCTGAAGCGCATGTCGCTCACCGGGTAGTTCTGGCGCTCTTGGCCGTTGAGCGTGGTTTTGACGACGAGGGTCTGCGGGTCAAGCCCCGTGGCGACCACCGGGCCAAACGGGCAAAACGTGTCAAAACCTTTGGCGCGTACCCATTGGGCAAAGCTTGTGTCACGGTTCAAAATATCCGCGTGCGTCACGTCATTGGCGCAGGTGTAGCCAAACACGTGGCTTGGCACATCAGCCTCAGTGACGCACGCGGCAATCTTGCCAATGACGATGCCCAGCTCGCCCTCAAACACGACTTTGCCCGCCTGAGCAGGCTGGCGAATCACGTCGCCTGGATTGGCCCATGAATTAGGCGATTTCAGAAAATACAGCGGTTCCGGCGGCGTAGCCAATTGCAGCTTGTCGCCCAGTGCCTTGAAGTTGTTCCACAGCGCGATGATTTTTGTCGGCTGCGTGGGGGCCAATAATTTGACATCGGCCAACTTGAGCGACTGCCCGGCGGGCTTGGCGCCACTGAACATGTCGCCCTGGTAGACAGTGACGGTTTCATCGTCCTTGCCCAATTGACCAATACCTATCCCGCCCGCGTGGGCAAATCGTATCCAACGTTCCAACATTTTTTATCCTGGCTGCCACAGCGGCAACCCGCATTTTACCAAGGGAAAAACTCTTCAAATGGAATCGGTTGCAGATTCCGGCGCCTGCACCTGCCCATCGATGTAGTACCACGCCCCCGACTCACGCACAAAACGGCTGGTCTCGTGCAGGCGGTGGGCGCGGCCATCGACGCGGTAGCGCGCGACGAACTCGACCACCCCGGCATCTTGCGTGGCGGCGGCGTGGCGCACCTCCAACCCGAGCCATTTGGTAGGCGGCAACTCCAGTTCGCCGGGTGAGGTGGAGGCGTGCCAGGTGGCCAGCAGATAGTCAATCAGCCCCAGCGCGTAGGCGCTGTAGCGCGAGCGCATGAGCGCCTCGGGGGTGGGCGCGATTGGGCCATCTGCCAAACCATGGCGAACCGTGGCGTGAAGCGGCCCACAGCATTGCGCATAGGGCAAATCGCTCTCGCAGGGGCACGGCGCGTGGGCTGGGTGGAGGTTTTTCTTCATGCAGGCGTTATATCCAATATCACCATTTTCGGATATGCCCCAAAACTTGCCTCAATTTGCACATCACGATTGTGACGGAAAATACTACCCATGAAAGCCCCCAAAAGACTCCAAGCATTGATTGAAGAAGGCCTGATCGACAGCGTAGTGCGCCAATTGATGAGCGGCAAGGAAGCCACGGTTTTTGTGGTTCGCATCGGTGATGAAACGCGCTGCGCCAAGGTCTACAAGGAAGCCACTAACCGCAGCTTTCGCCAGGCGGTGGACTACACCGAAAACCGCAAGGTCAAAAACAGCCGCCAGGCACGGGCCATGGCCAAGGGCACCAAGTTCGGGCGCGAGGCACAAGAGGCGGCCTGGCAAAGCGCCGAGGTCGATGCCCTGTACCGCCTGGCCGATGCCGGCGTGCGGGTGCCCAAGCCCTACAACTTCTTTGAAGGCGTGCTGCTGATGGAGCTGGTCACCGACGCGCAGCGCGACGCCGCGCCGCGTTTGAATGATGTGCAGTTCACGGCAGAGCACGCCCGCGCGCACCACGCAACGCTGCTGGTGGAGGTGGTGCGCATGTTGTGCGCCGGGGTGGTGCACGGGGACTTGTCTGAGTTCAACATCCTGCTCGGGTTTCACGAGGGCAAAGACAGCCCGGTGATCATCGACCTGCCGCAGGCCATTGACGCGGCCGGCAACAACCACGCCCAGCGCATGTTGCTGCGCGACGTAGCGAACTTGCGCGACTTCTTCGGCCAGTTCGCACCTGAATTGCTGGCCACCGACTTTGGCCCCGAAATCTGGGACTTGTACGTGCGCGGCGTGCTCGACCCCGAGGTCAGGCTGACCGGCAAATTCGCCCGCAACAGCAAAGCAGCGGACGTCGGCGGCGTGTTGCGCGAGATTGACGATGCGCGGGCCGAGGACGCAGCCAGGCGCTTGCGCATGCAGACGGCGCGGTGAGTGCGGGCGAACCGCCGTGCACTCAAAATTAACCTATAAGTTAATTTATTCGGAAATTTCGGTAAAAATTTACCAATTCCTAATGAAATTGACCTCTAGCTCTCTTGTTTATTAAATAGTTTGCTATTTTTAATATAGTATTGATTTGCCACCAGGCGTGAATGCCGCCCGTTGAAAATATTACATCAGCAATTGAACGTTGCCGCCGGCTGCCGTGGTGTTGACCGTGATCGTCTGCTCCTTGCAGAAGCGCGCCAGGTAATGCGGTCCACCCGCCTTGGGACCGGTGCCGCTCAAGCCTTCGCCACCGAACGGCTGCACGCCCACCACGGCACCAATCTGGTTGCGGTTGATGTACACATTGCCCACGTGAGCGGCGCGCGCCAGCGCCTGCGCGCGGGAGTCAATGCGGGTCTGGATGCCCAGCGTCAAGCCGTAGCCCAGCGCGTTGATGGCTTCAATCACGGTGAGCGGATCGCCGTGCCAGCGCACGATGTGCAGCACCGGGCCAAAAATTTCATGGCGCAGGTCGGCCACCGAGTCGACCTCAAAGGCCTGTGGCGGTATCAAATTGGCAACGGTACGCGCTGCCGGTGGCAGCGAAACCGGCCAGCCAGTCAACGGTTTCGCCTCAATCCTCAAGCGCGCAAGGTGCTTTTGAATGCCTTCAAATGCTTCTGAATCAATCACCGGTCCGACGTCGGTTGCCAGCAGCGCCGGATCACCGCACACCAGTTCCTGCGCCGCGCCCTGAATCATCCCGATCACCGCATCGGCGATGGTTTCATGTACGCACAGCAGGCGCAGCGCCGAGCAGCGCTGGCCAGCACTCTTGAAGGCGGACTGAACCACGGCATCGACCACCTGCTCAGGCAGGGCCGTGCTGTCGACCAGCATGGCGTTGATGCCGCCGGTTTCGGCAATCAGCGGAACGATCGGCCCGTCTTTGGCGGCCAGCGCGCGGTTGATGGTTTTGGCCACCTGGGTCGAACCGGTGAACACCACACCGGCCACGCCAGGTGCCGCAACCAGTGCCGCGCCAACGGTCTCGCCCGGGCCATGCAGCAGTTGCAATACGCCCTCAGGCACGCCGGCTGCATGCAGCAGTTGGACGGCGAAAAAAGCAACGCCGGGGGTTTGCTCGGCGGGCTTGGCCAGCACCGTGTTGCCCGTCGCCAGCGCAGCCGCCACCTGGCCCATGAAGATTGCCAGCGGAAAATTCCACGGACTGATGCACACCCACGGGCCGCGTGCGATCAGCCGCAGTTCGTTCGATTCACCGGTGATCCCTATCGCCATGGCGCCAATCGGGCCGGGCATGGCCTGCGGCGCCATGATGCGTTCACTTTCAGCCGCGTAATAGCGTAGAAAGTCCACCGCTTCGCGCACTTCACTGACCGCATCGCCCCAGGTCTTGAAGGCCTCTTTCACCAGCAGGGCGCAAAAATCCGGCAGCTGGTTTTCCAACGCATCGGCAGCCACCCGCAGGATTGCGGCGCGCGTTGCCACGGCGGTTCTTCGCCAGGCCGGAAAACTTTGCAGGCTGGTTGCCAGCGCTTGCGCGGCCAGATTGGCGTCAAACAGCGGTACAGGTGGCACCTTGACCGCCGCCAGTGCCGCCAACAAGGGTTCTCGCATGGCCTGAACCGTGAGATCCAGCCCGACACTGTTTTTTCGGCTGCTGCCAAACAGCGCCAAAGGCAATGGTTGCGACGGCTCGGGGGTTAGCTGCAAGGGAGAAATCAACAGCTCCTGCATGCCGACCGATTCATCCGAAAGCTGGTGCACAAAGGAGGAATTTGCGCCGTTTTCCAGCAACCGGCGCACCAGATACGCCAGCAAATCCTTGTGTGCACCGACCGGCGCATAAACGCGGCAGGCGATCAGCGGATTTTTCAGGACTTCACGGTAAACCCCCTCGCCCATGCCGTGCAGCCGCTGAAGCTCGAATCTGGGGCCGCGTGCAAGTTCCGACGGACCGCTGCCATGCGCGGGCGCCATGCTTGCCATTTGCAGGATGGCTGCAATGGTGGCGGCATTGTGGGTGGCGAATTGAGGGTAGATCGCGTCAGGTGCCGCCAGCAGCGCCCGGGCGCAGGCCAGGTACGACACATCGGTGTGGTGCTTGTGGGTAAAGACCGGGTAAGCGCTCAACCCGAGCTCCTGGGCGCGTTTGATTTCAGCATCCCAATACGCGCCTTTGACCAGGCGGCACATCAGGCGGATTTTGTATTTGCGCGCCAGCAGGGTGATGTGTTCGATCAGCGCCAGCGCGCGCGTCTGGTAGGCCTGCAGCGCCAGGCCAAAGCCGCCCCACTTCGGATCATGCTGCGCAATGCGCGCCGCAAGTGCCTCAAACACGTCCAGCGACAGCTCAAGCCGATCCACTTCTTCGGCATCGATGGTCAGGTTGATGTTGGCTTTGGCCGCCTGCTCACACAGGCCCCAGACGCGCGGCACCAGCTCGGCCAGGACGCGCGCCGACTGGGCGTCTTCGTAGCGCGGGTGCAACGCACTGAGCTTGATGGAAATGCCGTCGTTCATCTCGCACACGCGGGCAACCTCGGAGGTGGCGGCGATGGTGCGTATCGCGTTCTGGTAGCTGGCCAAGTATTTCAGTGCATCGCGCTCGGTGCGGGCGCCTTCGCCGAGCATGTCAAAACTGAATTGCAGGTTGTTGTTTTTCTTCCTAGCCGAGCCTGCTGCAAGCAAGGCGTCGTCGATGGTCTGGCCCAGCACAAACTGGCGGCCCAGCAACTGAACCGCACGCAGGGTCGCGGCCACCACAGACCTTGCTCCGAGCCGGACAAACAGCCCGCTGGGTGCGTCCCCCTGCCCGGACCCACGCGACGCAGGCAGGAACCGTTTGCTCAGCGCAATGGCCGCACTGGAAAGCCGGGCCAGGGTTTTGTCGCCTGCGGTGTCGAAGTCGGCACGGCCCAGTTGGTCTGCCGTTAGGGCGATAGCAGTTTCGGCATCCGGCACGCGCAACAGCGCCTCTGCCAAGCGCATCAAGGCCAGCCCTTCGGCGCTTGAAATTGGGTACTCCTTGAGCAGGCTCTCCATGGCCCAAAACGGCGGCGGGTTGTCGCGCACCGCCTGCACCCAAGGTGTGGCCGATCTGGCGGCTGCGGCCCAATCCAGCGCGTTGGCCAGGCTGGCCAGGCAATTGGAAACAATTTGGGCTTCGGGACGGTAGGGGCTGGGCAGGCGCATGGCGACTCCATGGTTCAAGAATTAGAACCCTATGATCACAGGAAGCAGGCAGATTTTTCATCTATTTTTTGATGTTTAATGGTGTGAAACTCAACTTCAAATCTGGAGCCACCATGAAAGTCCGCCACCTGATTGCCGCACCCGTTTTGCTGACGTTTGCGATTTGTGCCAACGCGCAAACCCTGAAGCCCGGGCTATGGGAAATAACCCAGAAGATGAAATTCGGTTCGAGCGAAATGACCAGCGAGATGGCCAACATGCAGGCCGAGATGGCCAAAATGTCGCCCGAGCAGCGTAAACAGATGCAGGACATGATGTCAAAACAGGGCGTTAATATCGACCTGGGGGCAGCGGGCAGCGCGGGCGGGCCTGGCGCCATCACCGTGAAGACCTGCCTGACACCCGAAATGGTCGCCCGCAACGAGCTGCCTGCCGCTCAAGGCAATTGCACCTCCACCAATTCACCGCGCGTTGGCAACACCATGAAGATGGCGTATACATGTACCAAGCCACCGAGCAGCGGTGAAGGTCAGGTGACTTTTGTCGGGATGGACGCCTACACCATGAAGATGACTGTCAAAACCATGGTCAAAGGCAAGGCCGAATCAATGGGCTTGGACGGCGCTGGCAAATGGCTGGGTGCCAGTTGCGGCGATATCAAGCCTTTGGTCCTGCCGAAAAAGTAATCGGGACGGCACGTCAGTTAAACGTGTACTTGAGCGCCAGCGACATCGCCCGCGGCGCACCCGGCGCGTAAAACGTTGAATGCTGCAATGGAAACCCGCCAGCCGCCGAGCCGCCAAACGGCCGGGCCTGGAAGTTGCCATTGGCATCAAATCCATTGGCGCCGAGCTGCGCTGCAGTGTTGTATCGCGTGTCGAAAACGTTGCTGATTTGCGCAACCCATTGCAGTTGCGGCGTCACGCGGAAATTACCACTCAAGTTGAACACTGCATAGCCTGCCGCTTTGCCTTCGCCCTGGTAAAACCTTCCGTCCGGTTGGTGTGCGCCGTTTTCATTGCCACGCGCCAGTGCACCAGACACTGCCACCATGCTTGCGCCAAACGTGATGTAGGACGTGGCCGCGTAATCCGCAAAAAGTTTGAGCATCTGGTCAGGCACCAGAGGGATGCGGTCGCCAGGGCGGATGTCAATCGTACCGCCCAGGCCGGGTGTGTCGGCAATGGCTGTACTGTTTGCACTGTTGCTGCTGCCGTTGACTGTTTCACGGCTGGCATAAGTGGCGTCCAGCCAGGTGTATTGAGCGCCCCACGTAAGCTTGCCAGTTTTGGCGCTCAGGCCCAGCTCGAGCCCCTGGCGTCGGGTCTTGCCGAAATTCTTGAAGTAGCCAAAGCCTGCCTGGTTGTCGGCCACAAACAGGATGTCGTTTTCGTTTTCCGCGCTGAAGACACCCGCGTTCCATTGCAGGGCGCTGCCACCGGCACCACGAAGGCCAAGTTCCAGCGTACGGGTTGTAACTTGGTCAAGCGGTGGGTCACCCGCCATTGCATTGGGCAACTTGCAAGGTTGCTCCGGGTTGGCGCAGCCCAGTTCAATTGCGGTGGGCGCGCGGCTGCTTTCGCTGTAACCCAGGTACATATTGAGCGAGCGGGATGGGCTGTAGGTCAAGCCGATTGCCGGGTTGAAACGCTCAAACCGGTGATCACCCCTGAGCGACGCCGGATCGCCATCTGCATGGATCCGGTCCCGGTTTTCGATGCTGGTGGTGTTGAAGCGGCCTGACAGTGTCAGGTGCAGGTTGTCCTGCAGCGATAACGTGTCGCTAGCGAACAGGCTCCAGGTCCGAATCCGACCCGCCACATTGACCCGGGTGTCGAACGGACTGCCGTCCACCATGCCGCCCGTTGCGCCATCGCCAAAAGAGGCGATGCCCGTCACACTGCGATCCGGGTTGAGATAGCCAAGTTGGGTGTTCTGTGTGAAGTCGATCTGGCTTGCATCAAACGCTGCGCCCGCCAAAAACTGGTTGCGTTTGCCCGCCCATGTGCCAAGCCATGCCAGTTGGCCCGACACCCCGTAATTGGCCTGCACCGTCTGAGTGCGGTTGATCAAGGCGTTGCATTTTTCGGCGGGTTCGTCGTTTTGCAAGCCTTGCGCGATGCAACGCCAAAACGGAAACGGCGTGTTGGCAGCGTTGGCGTCGCCGACTGGATAGCCGGTGAAGCCGGCTGCGGACAAGGCATCCTGATCCTCGGCATTCGGCTGGTAGACGGACTGGTTCAGCGCATTTTCGTTGATGTCGCCGTTCAGCGTCGCGCTCTGGATGCGGCGGTAATAGAGGTTTCCTGAAAGCTGGAGGCGGTCATTGACGGCATGGGTGGCCGCAAGGTTGAACAGGCTGGAGCGGTTTTGTGTTTCATCAGGCTTGGTGTAGACGCTCGTACGGTCGCGGGCCAGCAGCCCTTGCTCTTGCAGCCCATTGCCGGTGAGCTGGTTGTCAGCGTGGGCCAGCGTCAGGCTCAGTTCTGTGGCGTCATTGCGCCAGCCAAGTTTGCCGAAAACCTGGCGCACGTCGGATGGTGAATCGTTGCGCCAGCCACGCTCCTTGAACAGATTGGTGTTCAGGTACCAGTTCAGGCCGCTGTCGTTGAAGCCGCCGTGCTCAAACTCAATCGCATAGCGCTGGTGGCTGCGTGCGGTCAAAGCCAGCGATGTGCCGGGGTCGCGAAACCCGTTTTTGGTCTGGACCGACAACGCACCGCCTAAAGTGTTCAGACCAAATAGCGGGTTGGAGCCCGGCATCAGGGTCAGCGACGAGACAGCTCCCCGAGGAATCAAGTCCCAACTGACCACATCGCCAAACGGCTGGTTCATGCGAATGCCGTCCATATAGACGGACAGGCCCTGCGGCGTTCCCAGCAAGGGCGACGCGGTGTAGCCCCGAAAGCTTACATCCAGTTGAAACGGGTTGCCCTGCATTTCATTGACATGCACGCTGCCCAGGCGGCGGTTCATGAAGTCACTCAAGTCGAGTGCGCCACTGCGTTCAATGTCTTTTTTGGTGGCACTTTGCACAGGTGCCGCCATCTCGTAGAGCGGCTGGTCCATGCCGGGCAAGGGGGTGGTGCCGATGATCGCAACCGGTGCCAGCGTTTTGTCCGCTTGTGCTGCCTGCACTGGTTGTGCGTAAGCGCCTGAATTAAATGCGGCAATCCATGTCAGCGCAAACAAAGTGCGGGGCCGTATTGGCGCCTTGCGGCGAAAAATCAAGGGGTTTTTTGTCAATTGGGATTCCAAAAAAAATTGGGGTCAGCACCTTTCATTTTTGAATATTTACGCAGTCTGACTGGGACGTGAATCCTAGGTTAAACCCTCGCATGGTGCCAACCGGGCGGCTTTATTCTCAAATTGAAACATACGGGGCACTATCCTTTAAAGATGCTGAAAAATATTGGGCAACACCTGTCAGGCAAAGCCCTGTCGCCGCTGCTGGCAAAGTCAAGCGTGCATAACCGTTCGCCCACCGTTGAACCGCTCTGGCTGGAATGGGCGGCGCTTTTTGGACTGCTGCTGTTTGCGGGCTGGCTGCTGGGCATTCGCGGCGTGTGGGGCTTGCTGCTGCGCTCAGATCCGACCGGCATCACTTTGGTGATCATTGTGGTGTTTGTCTGCGCCACGCTTTGGTGCGGCGCGCGCTCCAGGCAGTTGCAGCAGCAGCACAGGGCGCTCAAAGACATGACCAAGGCTGCTGCAGACGCACCTTCAGCCGCATCATGCTGGGCGGCCGAATACTGCCAGGGTGTGCAGCAGTCGGCCGGCGATACCGATGTCCGCCTCGATTTATTGATGGAGCAAACCCACGGCCCGCACACCACCGCGTGGTGGGTCAACGGCATCCAGCTCAAGCTGGGGCTGCTGGGCAAGGTGATTGGTTTTTCCATCCTGGCGCTGAACATCGGGCAAATGCAGAACTTTGACGCGGCGCAGTCGCAGGATCTGCTCAAGAGTCTGACCACCGGCCTGGGTGTGGCCTTGCTGACGACCATGGTTGGCCTGGTCGGCAACATCCTGCTGGGTTTGCAGCTCACGCGGCTCGACAGATTTGCCGACCAGTTGGTGGCCGATTGCCAGCGCATTGGCTTGCAGCGCAACCAGGCTGCGGCGGGTTGACGGGGGCGCTGAATGGGCCGGCGCCGCCATTCCCGTGAGCTTGAAGTTGACCCGTTCTACGACATGCTGTTCAACATGCTGATCGCGTTTGTGTTTTGCTTCATCATCGCGCTGATTGCCATGAACCCGAAAGCCACCAAGGCGGGCGACATTCCGGCCAAGGCGGAGTACATCATCACGCTGTCGTGGCCAGACAATGACCCCAACGACATCGATTTGTGGGTGCAAAACCCGGCGGGCAACACGGTTTTTTACCGCGAACGCGAAGGCGGCCTGATGCATTTGGATCGCGATGACCGGGGCCTCTCCAATGACACGATTGTGGTCAACGGGCGCAAGATCATCAATCCGTTGAACCAGGAAGTCGTCACCATCCGGGGCGTTGCACCGGGCGAGTACGTGGTGAATGCGCATTATTTTGAGTCCAAGGATGTCGACAGCAGCCACCCCCGCGCCGGCCAGCCGGTCGAGGTCAACGTGGTGGTGGTCAAGGTCAACCCGCGCGCAGAGGTGGCCTATTACGGCAAACACATCTTGCCGGGCCGTGGCGAGGAGGCAACATTGGTGCGTTTCACGGTGCAAGGCGATGGTGCCGTCACCGATATCAACACGCTGGCTAAAAAGCTGGTGGGGAGCAACACGAAGTGAGTTTGTCCATCATCCTGGGCTTTGCCGCCCTTTTGTTCGTCGGCTTGCTGGCGCTGTTGTGGTCACGCTGGCCGGTGTGGCTTAAAGGCGTGCTGGTGGTAGGCATCACCTCGCTGTATTTTTATGGCAACGAGGCCGTGCATTCGATGTGGGGCTTCCCCAGCACCGATGCGCTGCCGCCGAAGTTTGTGGTGATGGGGGGCGTGGTGCAGGAGCCCACGGCCAAAACCCCTGGTACGGTGTACTTGTGGGTCAGCCCGCTGGCGGACAGCGGCCCGGTGCTGGAGCCGCGCGCCTACAAGCTGCCTTACTCGCGCAAGCTGCATCTGCAAATTGACGAGGGCATTAAAAAAGGCACCAACGGGGTGGGTCAGTTGGGCACGGCAGAGGCCAAGCCAGGGGCCGGCAAGGGCATGGGGTTCCTTCGGCCCGGCAGTGACGAGCAGGAAGTGAAGATTCGCGATTTGCCGTCGCCCCAGTTGCCGGAGAAGTAGCGTGCAAACTGCTCTGAAATCGATGACGTGGACCGCTTGCGCGCTTGCGCTCTTGGGCGTATTGGCGGGGTGCAGCCGCAGCGACAGCGAGAAATCTTTCTTCCCGCTGGACCAAGGCCGCACCTGGACTTACCGCGTCACCAAAAACATCGACGAAGCGACCGAGCCCGACATTGATCACTTGAGCTTCACGATGAAAGGCCCGCAACAGCTCGAGAGTGGCCCAGTCGCGCGGCGCCACAGCGACAACGGCGTGGACTACTTTTTGCGCAGCGACGAGCAGGGTATCTACCGCGTGGGCAGCCGCAACACGCTGGACGAAAACCCCAAGCCTGACCACCCGCCGCGCTTTGTATTGAAGAAGCCGTTTGTTGTCGGCACCCAATGGCAAGCCGCCACCGTGCCCTACCTGCTGCAACGGCGCAACGAGGTGCCCAAGGAAGTGCGCTACACCTCCAAACCGATCATGATGGTCTACACCATCGAGTCACTGGATCAAAAAGTTGAGACTCCCGCCGGGCAGTTTGAAGGTTGTATCAAGGTCATGGGCGAGGCCAAGATCAAGCTCTATGTGGATGCGCAGTTAAGTTGGCGCGATATCCCGCTTTTCACGTCGGAATGGTACTGCCCCGGCGTGGGGTTAGTGCGCGTCGAACGGGTCGAGGCCTCGCCGTCCAAATTCATGCGCGGTGGCAACCAGACGCTGGACTTGATCGCCTACAAATGACTGTCGCAATATGCGATTAGTTACCAGAATCAGGGCTAACCCGAACACCACCCGGCAATGCTAGTATTAAGCTTACCCACCGGGGGTTGAATTCAGTTTCCGCCGGAGCGATGCACTTCAATTGAGCAACCCAAAAGACAGGAGATAAAATATGAGAAATTTACTTTCCCCAGTCGTTCTGAGTCTGGCACTGGGCGTAGCCGCCAGCGCCAGCGCACAGAACTGGCCGGTGTACGGCGGTGACTCGGGCAACACCCGCTTCAGCACGTCCACCCAAATCAATACGGGCAACGTCAACAAGCTCAGGGTGCAATGGGCATTGCAACTGGGCACGACGCGCTCGCAAGAGTCCACCCCAATCTTGGTTGGCGACACGCTGTTTGTCACCTCCTCATTTGGCCCCAAAAACACCTTTGCCGTGAACGCAAAAACAGGTGAGGTGAAGTGGACTTACCAGCCCGATATTCCAAAAGGCATCGAGCAGTTCGCCTGTTGCGACGTGCCCAACCGGGGCGTTGCACATGCTGATGGCAAGATTTTCCTGGGCCGACTAGATGCGCATGTGGTCGCGCTGGATGCCAAGTCTGGCAAAGAATTGTGGAAGACGATGATCGTTGACTACACCCAGGGGTCGGTGATCACTTCACCGCCCACGCTGGTGAAAAACCTGGTCATCACCGGCTTTGGGGGTGGTGAATATGGTGCGCGCGGTGCCATTGTGGCGCTGGATCAAGCCACCGGCAAAGAAGTCTGGCGCACTCAAACCATACCGCAACCTGGTGAGCCTGGTGGCGACACCTGGAAGGGCGATTCCGGTAAATTCGGCGGCGCAGCAGCCTGGTACATTGGCTCTTATGACCCCAAGTTGAACCTGGTCTATTACGGCACCAGCAACCCATCGCCCTGGTCGGGACCCGTGCGTGGCAACGACAGCTCGGACATCGGCAAATTCTCCAACTTGTACTCGGCTTCCGTGCTGGCCATGAACGCTGACACGGGCAAGATCACCTGGCATTACCAGTTCACACCGCATGATGTGTGGGACTACGATGGCGTGAACGAGCTGGTGTTTGCCGACTTGCCGTTTGACGGCAAAAAAGTGCCTGTCATCATGCAAGCCAACCGCAACGGTTTCTTCTACGTGATCGACCGTGCCAACGGCAAACTGCTGTCGGCCAAGCAGTTCATTGATGGTGTCAACTGGGCCACTGGCATTGACATGAAAACCGGCAGCCCGATTGAAACGGCTGGCAACGTCAAGCGCCCCGGCATGGGACGTAAGGGTTCTAACCTTTGCCCTAACGCGATCGGTGGCAAAAACTGGATGCCGATGAGCTACAGCGCGCAAACCGGCCTGGTTTACATCCCCACCAACAACCTGTGCATGGATCTGGAAGGCATTCAGGCCGACTACAAGCGTGGCGCGTTCTACCTGGGTGTCAACTTTGACCTGAACAAGGTCGGCCCGGGCGGACACCTGGGCGGCGTGAAAGCTTGGGATCCCGTCAAGCAAAAGGAGGTCTGGTTCACCAAGGACAATCTGCCTTTCAACGGCGGCATGATGACCACAGCGGGCGGCTTGCTGTTCCACGGTGACATCAAAGGCATGTTCCGTGCGACCGATGCCAAAACCGGTAAAGAGCTGTGGAAGTTCAACACCGGTTCGGGCATCACCGCCGCGCCTATGACTTACACGCTGGACGGCAAGCAGTATGTGGCCGTGGTCTCTGGCCGCACCCAGTCGATCCCCGCTTTCTTCGGTACCCTGGGTGAGAAGATGGTGGCCGCAAGCCCCGAAGGCGGCACTTTGTACGTGTTTGCTTTGAACTGAAAGATGTTTTGAAGTCAACGCCGGCCGCTTGGGCTGCGTTGATTTCAAGTGACTCTTGTGTAGCCCGTGTCACTGTGTTTCACGGGCTTTTTTTTTGAATTCTGAGGTTTGAGATTTTTATGATGATTCGTGGCTTTTCGATTGCGATGACTGGGCTCGCGTTGTCAGTATCGACAGCACTTTTTGCTGCTGCACCCTTGCGCGTGTGCGCAGACCCTGACAACTTGCCTTTCAGCAAATCGGAAGGGCCCGAGCGTGGCTTGTACGTTGATTTAGCCGAGCTGGTGGCCAAGCGCCTGGATGCCACCCCCGTTCAGTACACCTGGTGGCTGACGTTTCACCAGCGGCGGGCGTTGCGCAACACGGCCAGAGATTGCGATGCCGTCTTTGCACTGCCCACCGATGCAGATTACAAGGCCCGTGGCCTGCAAAAAACAGCCGCATTTCTGGATGTTGGCTACGCGCTGGTGAGCGCACCGAATTTTCAGTTCAATGGCCTCGATGACCTCAAAGGCAAACGCCTGGCGGTGCAATTCCAGACCAATCCGCATATTTTGCTTTCGCAGCGCAATGATCTGCCTTACAGCACTTTCAAAAACACTGACGAGATTTTTGCGGCGCTGGCCAAAGGCGATATCGACGCGGGCTTTCTTTGGGGGCCAGTGGCCGGTTTTGACAATTTGCGACAACATGGCGGCCGTTGGAAAGTGACGCCGCTGACAGGCCCGGATCTGACAGGCCAGGTGTCTGTGGCGGTGCTGCGCGACAAGCCGGAGCTGGTCAAAGACATCGATGCCGCGCTGGTCGCCCTCAAGCCCGAAATTGCAGCGCTGGCCATCAAGTACGGCTTTCCGCAGGCAAACCCGGTCAAGCTGACCCTGGTAGCCAAGGCTGATACGTCGCCCGCCCCACCGGCCGCGCTGGTCACAAGGGCCAGCGCAGCGCAGGCCAACGGGGTGGCGGTGCCGGGTCACTGGCTTGTCAAAACTCAGGCCAAACCGGGTGACACCGGCACGGCCAAGCAGCCCGCAGCGACGCCAGATGCCAAGGCCAAAACGCCGTCGGGTGCCAGCGCCGCCAAAGCGGGACTCAAGGCGCAGGGCACTACCACTGCCGTCACTGCCACCACGGCCGGTGCTGCTACGCAAGTCGCGGCAGGCCAAGCCCCGGCACTGAGCCAGGAGGCGCTGCTGGGCCAGGTGCGCTTTAACAATCAATGCGCGCACTGCCACGGCACGGATGGAGCCAGTCCCATCCGGGAGCGCGATGTGCGCCGCTTGAAAATGCGCTACGACGCGAAATGGCGCGACATGGCCGTCGCCACGATCAAAAATGGCCGCAACGACCTGGGCATGCCGCCCTGGAAAGAGATTCTGAAAGAGCCCGAGATTGAGCAGCTCCTGAGTTTCATCGAGACGGTGCAAAAATAGCCGTTGCAATGTTGTCCGTCAAAAACAGCGGTAAGCGTTATGGTGATCGCTGGGCGCTGAAGGATGTCAGCTTCGAGCTGAAGGCGGGGCAGTTCTGCGCTTTGCTCGGCCCCAACGGCGCGGGCAAATCGACCCTGTTCCAATTGCTCACGGGCATGTTTGTGCCCGACCAGGGCGACATCCTGATCGATGGGATTGACCTGCGGCAACATCCTGCGAAAGCGCTGGCCCGCATCGGCGTGGTGTTTCAGCAGCAAGCGCTGGATCTTGATTTGACGGTGCGCCACAACCTTAGGTTCCATGCCGATTTGCATGGCATGGCGCGCGCCCTCACGCAGGTGCGCATCATGGAGGGCTGTGCCGCTTTAGGTTTGGGCGATGAGCTAGACCGCACGGTGCGTGAGCTCTCGGGCGGCACCAAGCGCAAGGTGGAGTTGGTGCGCGCGCTGCTGCATCGCCCAGGTTTGCTGTTGATGGACGAGGCCACAGTGGGGCTCGACCCAAAATCGCGCAAAGATATTTTGAACGCTGTGCACAGTGATGTGCGTGAGCGCGGCACCTGCGTTTTGTGGGCGACTCATTGGGTTGAAGAAACCATTGACGCGCATCGGTTGCTGGTGCTTCATCAAGGTCAGATCGTGGTCCAGGGCACCCTAGCCGAGGTCACAGTTGCACTCGGACAGCCTACCCTGGAAGCCGGATTTATCGCCCGCACAAGCGCTGTCGCAAACCCTGCTCCCAAGAAAGGATGACGCTCATGACCCCACTTAAAGAAGTTCTTACGCTTTTGACGGTTGCCGCGCTGTCGCTTGCTGCTCATGCGCAATCGATTGCCCTAGTCTCCAGCGAAAAAGACAATGCGCTGACCATCGTCAACTTGAAAGACCAAAAAGTCGAAGGCACGATTGCTACCTGCAAGCGACCGCGCCACCTACAGCTCACGCCTGACCGCAAGCAGGTGCTGGTCGCCTGCGGTGGCGACAATGCGGCGGATGTGATTGATGTCGCCACGCGAAAATCAGTCGGTCGCATTCCACTGGGCGAAAACCCCGAAGCGTTTGATATCTCCCCGGATGGCAAGACGCTTTACGTCTCGAACGAAGACGAAGGTGAGGTCAGTTTTGTGGACATCGCCACAAAGAAAGTGACCAAAGCCGTCAAGGTCGGCAAGGAGCCTGAAGGCGTGAAGGTGTCTGCTGATGGCAAAACGGTGTACGTGAGTTCTGAGGTTGCCAGCATGGTGCACG
>JANOMD010000304.1:0-6331 GCA_031420135.1 Rhodoferax sp.
TATGGCGCCTTTGGCGAGTTCAAATACGCCAGCGAGCTGATCGAATTCATCCGCGCAGAAACCGGCGGACACTTTCATATCGAGGTCGGCTGCTACCCCGAGATTCACCCGCAGGCCAAGTCGCCTGAGGCCGATCTGAACGCCTACGTGACCAAGGTCAGAGCCGGTGCCAGCTCGGCCATTACCCAGTATTTTTTCAACCCGGATGCGTACTTCCGGTTTGTCGAAGACGCAGACCGCGCCGGAGCGGACATTCCCGTTGTGGCGGGCATCATGCCCATCATCAGCTCGTCGCAGTTGATGCGTTTCTCTGACGCGTGTGGTGCCGAAATTCCGCGCTGGATCCGCTTGCGCCTGCAAGCCTTTGGCGATGACGCCGCCAGCATCAAGGCGTTCGGCCTGGACGTAGTGACCAACCTGTGCGAGCAATTGCGCGCAGGTGGCGCGCCAGGCTTGCACTTTTACAGCATGAACCAGAGCGCGGCAACGGTTGAGATTTGCAAGCGGCTGGGGTTGGGCTGAACAGCGCCAGCCCTGCGACGCGATGCCACTGCAGCGGCTCGCCCAGAACCACCCGGGCAATCACGGCGGCATAGATGGAGCGAGCTTGCGGTTGATTGCCAGAATTGGTGCACGCGTCACAAACCAGACCGTTCAGGGTTACCGCCTGCGACGGGCTTCTATTCTTAAAGTTGCACCAGCGCATGGGAGACCAACCTGCACTCGCAGGGCCAGCGCGCTGACAGGGGCAATCATGCTGGACTTTGAAGCCATCAAAACCCATCCGGGGATCGAACCCGACACGCTGATCACCAGATCGGTCCATGCAACGGCGGATACCGGGCTCCACTGCGGCCTGTTGCAGGCGGTGCTGAACCAGGTTGACTATGGCCTGGCCGTGGTCAATGTCGAGACGCAGCAGATCATTTTTGCCAATGTCCACGCGCAAAGCGCCTTGCACCCGGCCAACCCGCAGTCCACCGGGCTGTGCGTGACGCAAGGGCGCTTATGCACCCGCGAAGCCGACCAGGCGGACCAATTGGCCACAGCGCTTGGCCGGACCCGCTCGCGCGTGCGGGGTTTGCTTCGCTTGACGAACAATTCAGGGCACGAATTGGCGGTGGCTGTGATGCCACTGTCCGAGTTCAATCTGCCAGACAGCGCGCTGCACGCAGATTCCGAGACGCACGCATCCGCACACCTCCCCAGCTACGCGTTGCTGGTGTTTGCCAAGCAGCAGTTGTGCGACACCACCACGGTGACGCTGTTTGCCCGCGAGCGGGGCCTGACCGGCGCAGAAGGCCAGGTGCTGGCGCATGTTTGCAAGGGGCTGCGCCCATCGCAGATCGCCACCCACCAGGGCGTGCAGGTCTCTACCGTGCGCACCCAGTTGCGCAGCATCCGCCTGAAAACCGCCAGCGACAGCGTGCGCGAACTGGTGGAAAAAGTGTCGATCCTGCCGCCGTTGGCGCGCTACCTGCCGAGCTTCATGGGTGGCACGGACGCGGCTGGAATCAGTGGAGGCAGGCAAATCGGCCTGCCAGCCTGACTGGGTGGTTCGAACCCCGCACAAATTAACCTGCAGGTTAATTTATTGGTGATTTTGCCGTCCAAAAAGCAAAAAAATTGGCTAAATATATCTCTAGCTCCCGTATTATATAGACAGTTTGCTATATTTAATATAGTATTTTAATCTGTTCTTCTTTCGTCAATCAGTCGGCGATTCAGGCGGCCCGCCTGGCGCACTCGCGCGGTGCAGCGCTTCGTGTGGCTTGGGCGTCACGGTTTAGGTGCATGCGGTTACCGTAAAGGCCCGCAACTCGCGTGGTTTTGGATACAGTCGATCCCATCCCCCGTATCGACTCCTCGCCATCACCATGAATTCCGAACTCGCCATGCCCACTCGCAGCGCCACCCTCGCGCCGCAAACCCTTCATGTGGGCCAGCATTCGACCGATCTGGTGAATGAACTCGCCGCTTTGGGCGAGGTGCGCCGCTACCGAAAAGGCACGATCCTGATCCACGAGGCTGACCTGGGCGATACGCTGTTCTTCATTCTGGCTGGCCAGGTCAAGGCCTACAGCGTGGATGCCAACGACAAGGAAATCACCTTTGGCGTGTTTGGCCCCGGCGATTACCTGGGAGAAATGGCACTGGATGGCGGGCCGAGGTCGGGCAGTTGCATCACGTTGCAAGCCTCGGTGTGCTCGGTGGTGACCCGCAACACGCTGCTGGCGTTCATTGCCAAACGGCCGGAATTCGCGCTTGAACTGCTGTGCAAGGTGATCGGCCGGCTGCGGTTGACCACCACCAGCGCGCGCAATCTGGCCTTCATCGACGTCTACGGCCGCCTGACCGCCTGCCTGCTGGCCCTGGCAACGCCCCAGCCAGACGGCAGCTCGCGCATTGAAGAACGCATTACCCATCAGGAAATTGCCAGCCGCGCCGGGTGCAGCCGCGAAATGGTCAGCCGTATCCTGAAAGACCTGGAAACGGGCGGCTACCTGCGGGTTGACGAAAGACGCATCGTTCTGCTCAAAAAATTGCCGCCACGCTGGTAATTGGGGCCATCAAAAGCCGGTTCCCGCGCCAAAACCGGTCGCCGGACGCGTGGTTTTGCGCCAATGCGACCGTTTGAAGGCCCAACGGCTTGTCACAATAGCCATGGAATTCACAACCGCAGCCTATTTTTCATCAATTTGAGGGATGCCATCCGTGCCCGATTCAGGCCCAATGCCAGAACCTGATAACGACGCTACTGCGGAATTGCTGCAGTTGGCGCTACCTATCAGTCAAAAGGTGGTTCTGGTGATTGATTTGGTGGAATCTGTGAGGCTGATGTCGGCCGACGAATCCGGTACCGTCTCGCGCTGGCACAGCTTTGTGCGCCATGCGCAGGACCATATTGTGGCGACCCATCAGGGTCGCGTGGTTAAAAGCCTGGGCGACGGCCTGATGGTCGAGTTCGAGCGACCGCGCGATGCGGTGAACGCCGTCAATGAACTGCACAACGACATCAGCAAGGGCAACGCGGGCGTGCCGCCAGCGCAGCAGATGCATTTGCGTGCCGGCATCAACAACACCCATGTCTACACCGACAACATGGACATCTACGGTGCCGGTGTCAATCTTGCGGCGCGCCTGGCCACCTTGGCCGGGCCAGGCGAAACCGTAGTGTCGGCCAGTGTGCGCGACGGCTTGACCGATGGCCTGGACGCCAAAATCGAAGACCTGGGCGAGTGCTACCTCAAGCACATTGAACATCCGGTGCGCGGCTACCGGGTCAGCGCCACGGGTGCAGCGCCCCAGATGATTCGCCGCGAACCAACCGCACGGCTGCAGCCGATCATCGCGGTGATCCCGTTTACCGCCCGCAGCAACGAACCGGAGCATTTCGCCATTGGCGAATTGATTGCCGAGGGCGTGATCGGGCAGCTCAGCAGAACGGTTGAACTTAAAGTCATCTCCCGGCTGTCAACCACCGTTTTTCGCGACCGCGACAGCGGCTTGCAGGAACTGCATGCGCACTTGGGGGCCAACTATGTGCTGGCGGGCAGCTACGTGGCCAATGGCGGGAAACTGCTGGTGATGGCCGAGTTGTCCGACATCAACACCCACGAGATCGTCTGGTCCGGCCGCATCAATGGCGACACCAGCGACCTGTTGCAACCCGAAAGCGAAACGGTTCACAAAATCGCCTCCGGCATTTTTGAGTCGTTGCTGCGCAATGCGGCGCAACTGGCCCGCGCAAACCCGTGGCGCACCCTGTCTGGCTATTCCCTGATGCTGGCCGGCATCACACTGACGCACCGGACCACACGGCGGGATTTCACCAGGGCCCGCGATATTTTTTTCCACCTAGCCGAGCGGCACCAAAGAAACTCGGCGGTGCCGACCTGGCTGGCCAAATGGCATGTGCTCGAAGCGGCCCAAGGGTGGTCCCCCGACATTGGCGCCACCACCCGTCTTGCGCTGACCCAATCGACCCGGGCGCTTGACCTTGATCCGGATTCCTCATTGGCCCTGGCCATCGACGGATTTGTGCGCGCCGACCTGCTTAAGGATTTTGAGGGTGCGATGGACCGCTACGACGCCGCCATTCAAATCAACCCCAGTGAATCGGTGGCCTGGCTCTTCAAAGGCCTGCTGCACGGCTTTCGTGGTGAAAAGACCCAAGCCATTGAGGCCGTCGACCACGCCTTGTTGCTCTCGCCGCTGGACCCCGCCAGGTACTTTTTTGATTCTCTGGCCGCATCGGCTTACCTGTCGGCCGGTAGCTACGCACGGGCGACCGAACTTGCCAAGAACTCATTGCGGGCCAACTCGACCCATGTATCGACCTACCGCGCTTTGGTGATTGCCCAGGGGATCGGCGGCGACACCGAAGGCGCCCGCAGCAACGCAAAGCGCCTGGTCCAGCTCGACCCCAGCTTCACGGTGACAAAATTTCTGGCCCGGCGCTCCGGCGGCGGTTTCGACGAGATGAGCAAGTCGTTTGCCGAAGCACTACGCCTTGCGGGGATTCCCAATTAAAAACTCAAGGAGAGCAGCATGAGCGGATGGAGTGGCTGGAGTGGTTCAAGCGGCACCAGTGGCTGGAGCGGGTGGAGCGGCTGGAGTGGCAACAGCGGCTGGAATGCAAGCCCCGGTGGGGGTAGCAGCCCGCTGGTCATTGACGCGCTGATTAAAAGTCGGGGTGGCATCGTGCTGACCGACGACGTTCAGGCGCAAATTGACCCGCACCCGGATAGTCAATCAAAAACCGGGGGCTCCAGCACCTGGCCCGCCCTGGGCGACACAAAATCAATGCGCCGATGGGACCCTTCCGCACGCCAGGCGGCGGGGCTGTTTGATTTGCTCAGCGGTGTCGATTTCACCAACAATGAGCCTTTGAGAGGCGCGGCCGCAGACCGCGCTGTGCTGCAACTGCGTGCTGCTTCGGCGCCCTTGGTGACGATGATCCGGCCTGACAAGGCATTTTTTGAAAGCCAACTTCCCATCGTGGCCAGTTGGGCGGAGCTTCGCGAAGACCGGGCCAGCGAAATTCTGGTGCAAATGACGCCGCAACTGCCGTTCTGGACTTCTGTGGTGAACCTGAACCCAAGCCGCACATCGAAAACTTTGGAGATCATCGATCTGGCGCTGGCGTTTGCATCCACCGTCGTGCTGCGCTTCAAACAGGCCATGGCCTGCCCCCGGCCGGCCGACTACAGCGCATTGATTCAACCCATAGTGCCCACGCCGGGTCACAGCGCCTACCCCAGCGGTCACTCAACTGAGGCGCACATGATTGCCTTTGTGCTGCCAAAATTGATAACGTCCAACCTGCAGGAACAGGCGCATTACGCCCTGCAGTTGGAGCGGCTTGCAGCCCGCATCGCCATCAACCGCACCGTGGCGGGACTGCACTTTCCGGCTGACAGCCATGCCGGGCGCGTGTTGGCCAAGTCACTGGCCGAATATTTCATTTACATGTGCTCCGGGGCGGTGGCCGGCGACGTGCATTCCCGCACGATTGACCCCAATGATGCAAAGGCAGACTTCGACCCGGCCTTTGGCGGGGCAACGATGGGGGGAGATGCGATCGCCAGTCTGCCCGAAGTGTCCAAAAGCACATCGCCGTTGAGCTGGATGTGGGAGCAGGCCGCCAAAGAGTGGGAGAAGTAGCCGTGCAGGCGCAGTCTGGCGGGCAGCGCCCGGTTGACCCCTACTTTGCCTGGGCTGTGGCGTCTGGTTTTGCCGACTATGGCAGCAGCACCGACGACACTTTTTTCACGGTACTGGCTGAGTGCCCAGACCACGTCGGCGTATGGGCGCTGAACACCGCGTTGAAGGCTTGGGCAGGCAACGCGGCCGGTGCCTTGGCCTACGTCACGCCGGCCTACCTGGCCGCGCCTGCCAGTGCGCAGGGCGGGACGTACCTGCCAACCCGCTTTTGCACCTTGCATGTTCAAAGAAAACTCCTTGACAAATTGCCCAGCCTGAAGGATCTCGTGCGCTGGGAAATTGGCGCGCCGGTCAAGGTGAAACCGCTTGAGGGCAGCCACGTTGATGCGGCCGGTGGGCTTAATCAGTCGGCCGACGCGGGATTGTTGCAGGGCGTGGTCGCAGCGCTGATCGACGACTTTGTCGCGTTCAACCACAGCGAGTTTCTCGCCCCCGATGGCAGCAGCCGGGTCACCTGGCTGTGGGATCAAAACCATACCCTTGGCGCACTGGTTTCGGGTGGCCAGGCGCCGTCGAATTTCACCTATGGTCAAGAAGCGCGGCCCAATGCAATCCCCAGTGCCGGGCAGGTCCGGCCGACCTACACCAGCGCAGCCTTGCGCCG
>JANOMD010000305.1:0-7387 GCA_031420135.1 Rhodoferax sp.
GGCGCGGCGGTTTTGGCCTCCAGCGTGAAGCCCAAAGCACTCAGCTTGGCGGCAAAGCGGACGGCGCGGATGATGCGCACCGGATCTTCGCGGTAGCGCGTGGCCGGGTCGCCAATCATGCGGATGATGCGCTTCTTGGTGTCGGCAATGCCACCGTGGTAATCGACCACGAGCTGCGTCTCTGGGTCGTAATACATGGCGTTGATGGTGAAATCCCGCCGCACCGCGTCTTCTTCCTGCGGGCCCCAGACGTTGTCGCGCAGCACCCGCCCAGTGGCGTCCACCGCATGCTTCATGCCGGCCAGCTCGCTTTTGCTGGTTTTTTCATTGCCGGCCACGGCTTCCGACGCGGCGTTGTCCATGTAGGCGCGGAAGGTCGAGACTTCGATCACCTCATGCTCGCGCCCGCGCCCGTGCACCACGTGAACGATGCGAAAGCGCCGCCCGATGATGAAAGCCCGCCGGAACAGCCCCTTGACCTGCTCTGGTGTCGCGTTGGTGGCCACGTCAAAGTCTTTCGGCACCAGCCCAACCATCAGGTCCCGCACGGCACCGCCCACGATATAGGCTTCAAAACCGCCTGCCTTGAGTGTGCGCACGACTGACAGTGCACGCTCGTCAACCAGGGCGGGGTTGATGCCGTGAACCTCGACGCCCAATTCCTGGCGTTTGCCAAACTTCGGCTTTTTGCCGCCTGCTGCACCAGTCGCCCTGCCCAACAGCTTTTCTATGAACTTCTTGATCAAGCTTTGATCCTAATTTTGGTTAACATTTTTCAAACAGGTCAAGTATGCGCCATCCGCGCGCTGTTGCGATCTCGCGCAACCGGTCGTCCGGGTTGGTTGCCACCGGGTGATTGACCCGCTCCAGCAGCGGCAAATCATTGGTGGAATCGCTGTAAAACGTGGTCTCAATGTCGTCCCAGGCCAAATTGCGCGCCGCAAGCCACTGTCCAACCCGCGTCACCTTGCCTTCGCGCATGGACGGCACGCCCTTGATTTCGCCGGTGATCCAGCCATCCGAGCCTGGCGCACTTTCTCGCTCCAGCTCAACGGCGATCAGGTCCGCGACGCCAAACGCATCGGCAATCGGGCGGGTGATGAATTCGTTGGTGGCGGTGACGATCAGCACCGTGTCCTGCGCCTGTACGTGTTGGCGAACCAGCGCCAGCGCCGGCTCTTTAATGGCCGGGCGAACCACGTCTTGCATGAATTGGCGATGCGCAACGGCGAATTTCTCTTTGCCCTGTCGTTTGATGGCCGCTGTGGCAAACCGCACGTACGCATGAATATCCAGTGTGCCGGCCTGGTATTGTGCGTAGAAATTCTCGTTCTGCTGGCCAAATTCGACGGGGTCAACCCAACCCATCACCGTCGTGAAAACGCCCCAGGAATAGTCCGAGTCAATCGCAAGCAGTGTGTGGTCCAGGTCAAAAAGGGCAAGCTTGATCATGAATCTTCCATCATCGACTTGATCAGGGGAATGGTGATGGCGCGCTTGGTCTGCAGGGCGTAGCCGTCAATCAGGTCCAGCAGTTCCATCAAGCTGCCCAGGTCGCGGCTGAAGCGGGTCAGCATGAAATCCATCACCTCATCGCCCAGGAACACGCCGCGCGCATCGGCCGACTGGCGCAGCACGGCGCGCCGCTCGGACTCGCTCAAAACCTGCAGCGCAAACACATGGCCCCAGCCCAGGCGGGTACGCAGGTCATCGCGCAGTGGCAGGTCGGCCGGCGGCACGCAGCCCACACCCATCACCCAGCGCTGCAGTGTTTGCGCGTTGACAAACCAGTTGAAGGCCGCCTGCTGCTGCACGGCGGTGTAAAGGTGCACGTCGTCCATCATCACGGCAGCCCAGGCCTCGTTGAAGGCGGGCGGCTCCAGCACGGAAGCGTCGAGCCAGCCGACCAGGGCGCCTTGCTCGCGCAAGGCCTCACGGGCCGCCTTCAGCAAATGGGTTTTGCCGCTGCCGTTGATGCCCCACAGGTAGGTGGGCACCGGTGAGCGGGTTTGCGCACTGGACTGGGCGCCGACCCATAGCGCCAGATGGCTCAGTACTGCCCCATTGGGGCCAGGCACAAAACTGCGCAGCGTCGGGCCGATGGCCAACCCCATGTCAAGCGCGAGCTGTTTCATCCGGTGAACAGCCTGCTTTTGAGGTAATTGGCCTGCACCCGCCGCATGGCCACCAGCAGCACGGCGCTGGCAGGCAGTGCGACCAATACGCCGACCAGTCCGAAAATCTGGCCAAATGCCAGCAACGCGAAAATCACCGCCAGCGGATGCAGGCCAATGCGCTCGCCCACCAGGCGCGGCGTCAGCACAAAGCTTTCCAGCAACTGCCCTACACCATATACCGCAGCCACCATGACCAACGCCTTGACCGAAGCAAACTGCAACAGACCCGCCAGCGTTGCCAGGATCAACCCCACGCCGAAGCCCAAATACGGCACGAACATGGCCAACCCCGTGAAAATGCCAATGGGCAGCGCCAAGTCCAGCCCGAACAGCGCCATGCCGACGCTGTAAAAGACTGCCATGGAAAGCATCACCAACAGTTGCCCGCGCAGGTACTGGCCCAAAACGGCATCGGCTTCACTGGTAAAACTGTCGAAACCCGCGCGCAGCCGAAGCGGCACCAGTGCCACGGCGCGGGCCACGAAACGCTCCCAGTCCATCAGCAGGTAAAACAGCGCAACGGGAATCAGCACGACGTTGCCAAGCAGCGTAAGCGCCACGCTGCCGCCGAGTTTGAGAGACGACAGGACTGAGCCAAACGCGTCTTCAAAATTGGCACTGAGGTACTTGAGCACAAAGGCCTTGATGCTGGCCACGTCCAGCGACACATTGAAGCCGAACTGCGCCGCCAGTGGGGAAAGCCAGCCGTTGAACTTGTCCGCCAGCAGTGGCAACTGTTCGCGCATCAGGGGAATTTCCTTGGCCATGATCGGCACGATGAGCAGCACCAGGCTCAGGACCACCAGCACGAACAGGACTTCCACCAGCACCACCGCCACCACGCGTGGAAGCCGGCCACGGCCCATATGGTCGAGCTTGTTGACCAGCGGCGTCAGCGCATAGGCCAGTACCGACGCCACCACAAAAGGCGTGACAACCGGCCCCATCAGCCACAGGAGCGCCAGAACTACCAGGGCAATGGCGATCCAGCTGAAGGCGCGTTGTTGGGTCGATGTAAATTGCATGGGAGCGTATCGGGTGGGCTTGGGCGCCGCTGTACGTTGATGGACGCCTCTGGGCGGGCCTGGGCTGCAGACGAAGGGCTACCGCTTAAAATCTGGGCAAATTCTATTCGGGTCTGGTTCGCGATCCGCCCCAAACCCTTCTTTGTTTTCATTTCCATGTCAACCCCCCCATTCTCCTCTGCCCTTTCCTACAAAGACGCCGGCGTCGACATCGACGCGGGCGACGCACTGGTTGAGCGCATCAAGCCGCTGGCCAAACGAACCATGCGCGAGGGCGTCTTGGCTGGGATTGGCGGTTTTGGGGCGCTGTTTGAGGTACCCAAGCGTTACCAGGAACCGGTGCTGGTCAGCGGTACCGATGGCGTGGGCACCAAACTCAAACTCGCTTTTGAATGGAATATGCACGACACCGTGGGCATTGACCTGGTGGCCATGAGCGTGAACGACGTGCTGGTCCAAGGTGCAGAGCCTTTGTTTTTTCTGGACTATTTCGCCTGTGGCAAGCTCGATGTGGACACCGCCCTGGCCGTGATCGGCGGCATTGCCAAAGGCTGCGAATTGAGTGGCTGCGCGCTGATTGGCGGCGAAACCGCTGAAATGCCCGGCATGTACCCGCCTGGCGAATACGATCTGGCCGGCTTTTGCGTGGGCGCGGTTGAAAAGTCAAAAATCCTGAACGGCGCCAACACCGTCGTCAGCGGCGATGTGGTGTTGGGGCTGGCGTCCAGCGGCGTGCATTCGAATGGGTTTAGCCTGGTGCGCAAATGCATTGAACGCGCGGGCAGCGCCGCCCCTGCCACGCTCGATGGAAAACCGTTCAAGCAGGCGCTGATGGAGCCGACCCGCCTGTACGTTAAAAACGTGTTGGCGGCGCTGGCCAGGCACCCCATCAAGGCGCTTGCCCACATCACTGGCGGCGGCCTGCTTGAGAACATTCCCCGCGTGCTGCCAGACACTTGCGCCGCGCACCTCAAAAAAGGCAGTTGGCCGCAAACCGAGCTGTTTGCCTGGCTGCAAAAAACCGCCGGGATTGACGACATCGAAATGAACCGCACTTTCAACAACGGCATCGGCATGATCATCGTCATTGACGCGGCCCATGCCGACGCCTGCGCGCAGACATTGCGCACGCTGGGCGAGACGGTGTATGAAATCGGTGCAATTGCGCCACGTGCGGGTGCAGCGGTCGTGGTGGCTTAAAAATTAACCTGCAGGTTAATTTTCACTGTCTTTTTTGCGAAAAATCCGGTAAAATATGCCTCTAGCTCTCGTGTTATATAGATAGTGTGATATATATATTATAGCATTCATCAACTACCAAACTCCAGCTACCCACGGCGAATCAACTCTCCATCCGCCTGAGTTCATTCAGCCGCTGCGCCACAGCCTGAATATCAGCGCCGTTGGGCGCATGGGCCACGTACCGTTCCAGATCCTGCACGGCTTGCCTGGCATGGCTCAGCTCGCTGTGGACCAGCCCACGGTCACGGTACTCGCTCCAGGCCTGGGGCAGCAGGATGATCAGGCGGTCCATCACTGCCAGCATGCGCGGCCAGTCGGCTTGCGATTTGTAGATTTCCTTCAAATTGCGCAGCATGCGGGCAATGATGTCCCGTGCTGGCGCCGACTGCAGGTACAGGCCCAACGGAGCCTCGAAGTCGTCCACCGGCGCTGCCGGGCGCTTGAACGGCTCAAGGCGTTCGGCGAGCTGGTCGCGGCTGAGGGACTTTCCGTCCATCGGGTCCATCACCACCTGGCCCTTGGGCAGGCTGACCTTCATCATGAAGTGGCCGGGGAAGCCCACGCCTTGCGCGCTCAATCCCAGGCTTTGCGCCAGTTCCAGCCAAAGCACGGCCAGCGTGATTGGAATACCCCGGCGGGTGCGCAGCATGGCGTGGATAAAACTGTTGTCGGGCTCGTAATAATTGTTGATGTTGCCGCCAAACCCCAGCGTCGTGAAAAAGAACTGGTTCAACAGGCGCAGCCGGTGCATGGGAGCGGCATCGGGCGGCATGCGCCGCTTGAGCCGCGCGCAGAGCTGGTCCACCTCACCGAGTACCTGCTGCACATCCAGCTCGGGGTATTCGTCCTGCGCCAAACTGATAGCGGCTTCGAACAGGGGGAATTCCGCGTCGCTTTGCACCAGCGAAGCAAAATAGGAAATAGGCGTGGGCAATGCCAGCGACAGATTCATGGCGATATTGTGCACAAAATCGGACTGGACCATGGCGCTGCGGCTGGTAACCCGTTGAATTGACCGAACCGGGCAGGCTCAGCGTCTGAAAAACTGCTTCAGCTTCAAGCCGGAAGCCCAGATGGATGCGAAATAAATAGCCGCCGAGGCAAGCAACACCAGCGCCATCAGCCCAACACGCTTCCAGTGCTCGCCCGGCATGCGGTCCCATGGTACGGCGCTGGTTGCCCACATCAAAAACACGGCCAGCAAGGCACTTGCGGCAACCACCTGCAAAGTGAACATGCCCCAGCCCGGAGCGGGTTTGTAACTGCCGCGCCGGATCAGGCCGATCAACAGCCAGACGGCGTTGACCAGTGCGCCAAGGCCCACCGAAAGTGTCAACGCGGCGTGGGCAAACAGAGGCACCAGACCCAGGTTCAGCAACTGCGTGATGACCAGCACCGCAATCGCAATGCGGGCCGGCGTCTTCATGTCATGGTTGGCATAAAACCCGGGCGCAAGCACCTTGATGGCAACAACACCGACCAGCCCCACGCCCCAGCCCATCAGCGCCCAGGTGGTTTGCTGCACATCATGCGCGGTGTAAGCGCCATACTGAAAAATCACCGCCACCAGCGGCATCGCAAAGGTCAGGAGCGCCACCGAACACGGCACCGCCAGCAACACCACCAAGCGCAGGCCCCAGTCGAGCATGGCCGAATATTGCTCGGGTTTGCTGGCCGCCTTGGCGCTTACCAATTGCGGCATCAGCACCAAGCCCAGGGCCACACCCAGCATTGCGGTAGGAAATTCCATCAGGCGGTCGGCATTGCTCAGCCAGGTCACACTGCCAGTGGCCAGCCGGGAAGCGATCTGGGTATTGATGAACAGTGAAATCTGCGCGACACCCACACCCAGCAGAGCAGGCACCATCAAATGGGCGACATTGCGGGTGGCCGGATCGTGCCAGGCGGCTTTGAGCACCGACCACTTGAGTCCGATATCGGGAAACAGGCCCAGGCGCAGCAGCGCAGGCACTTGCACTGCCAGTTGCAGCGCGCCACCCAGCATCACGCCAATGACCTGGGCATAGATTGGCTCGATGCCAGCCGCCTGAAACCAGGGTGTGCCCCACACCGTCGCACCGATCATTGCCAGATTGAGCAAAACCGGTGTAGCGGCAGGTACTGCGAACTGCCGCCACGTGTTCAGAATGCCCGAAGCCATCGACACCAACGAGATAAACAGGATGTAGGGGAACATCCAGCGGGTCATGAAAATTGCAGCGGCATAGGCCTCGGGCTCCTTCTGCAGACCACCCGCCATGGCCCAGACCAGCACCGGCGCGCCAATCACGCCCAAAATGCTGGTCAACAGCAGCACCCACACCAACACGGTGGCGACGCTGTCGATCAGCGCGCGGGTCACCTCCAGCCCATGGGTTTCCCGGCTGTGGGCCAGAACCGGTACAAAGGCCTGGCTGAAGGCGCCCTCGCCAAACAGGCGGCGAAACAGGTTGGGGATGCGAAACGCGATGTAAAACGCATCGGTCATGGCGCTGGCCCCAAAGGCGGCGGCAAAAAGCTGGTCTCGCACCAGACCGGCGACCCTTGATGCCAGCGTGAGCAATGAGATGGTGAAGGCGGATTTCAGAAGCGACACGGCGCAAAGTGTAGCCGCGCTGGTGCTGTAGCCATGGCCGGGTCCTGCCGCTGGCAGCCAATCTGATACGCCCTGCTACAATGGAAGGCTTTGCTGGCAACATCCACAGACCCCAAGGAACACTCAATATGGCATCTACAAAACCCAAGAAAAAGAACCCGCGCCTCGCGTCGGGCCGCAAGCGCGTCCGCCAGGACGTCAAAATAAACGCCGCCAACACGTCGTTGCGTTCACAGTACCGCACTGCCGTCAAGAACGTTGAAAAAGCAGTTGCATCTGGCGATAAAACCAAAGCCACCGAGGCTTTTGGCAAGATGCAAGCCGTGGTTGACACCGTGGCCGACAAA
>JANOMD010000306.1:0-12379 GCA_031420135.1 Rhodoferax sp.
CCATGCTCATGGGAATGGTGCGCGTCATGCTCGATCCATCGGCCCCTTCGGCCAATACAAATTTGCCGCGCTTGAGGTCTGCGCCGCACATCTCCAGCAGCACCCGCAGGGGCACACCAGTAAACTCGCTGCAGCTCACCATGCCATGGGTGTATTGCACCGTGGGCACGGCGGCATTGCCCCATTCCATGCCGGTGTTCGCACCGCATTCAATAAAATGAAAGCGGCTCACCGAGGGCAGACGCAGCAAATCATCCATGGTGAAGACCATGGGTTTTTTGAGCATTTTTTCGTCGCTGCCGTTGACCATCAAACGGTGTTTGTCGGGTTCAATATCCCACCAGCCTTGGTGGTGGCGCTCAAAGTGCAGACCACTGGGTGTGATGATGCCAAACAGACCTTGCAGCGGTGCAAAACTCACGCCCGCCTGCGATACCGCCGTGAGGCCCGGGCTTTGGCGGCGCTGCAAGTTCTTCTCATGCACGCTGGGTACGCCGTAGCCTGTGGCTGCAACTCCTTGACCCAGGCCTTTGGTGTGCTCCGGCAGGTTGATGATGTTGGGGTCGTCGCTGCGGGATGTGCCCTGCGCGCGCGCGCTGGATGCCGCTGCCATCGCAGCGGCAAATGCCCCCGCCATGAAGCCGCGCCGTCCGGCGTACACCGACTTGACCTGTTCTTGGCTCAGAAAATTCTCTGGCGCCGGTTTAATGAATTGACTTATTCGCATATGGTGATATTTAACGTAAAACGTTGACGCTTCAAACGTGACGAACCTTCGTCGCAGTTGGCGGCTCGTCCAGATCAATTGCAATCTGCGTGCAGACACTTCTGCACAGGCCCGCTGCGGTTTTGCTGCTAATTTTGTAAATAACCTGAGTGCCTACTTTAGTGCGGGAAAGGATGCCGCTGCGGTACATCAAATTAAGATGTTGGGACAAATTGGGCTGGGTCGTGTCAATCTGTGCCAGCAGCTCATTGACTGATCGCTCACCATCGCACAACATATTGAGCACCTTGAGCCGCACCGGTGACGACAGTACGCCAAACAGCTCAGCCGCAATGGCGAACACCCGCTGGCTGTCCGAGCTGTCCTGCGTCTCGGCGTTTAACGCGGTGATGGCTTCCAATGTCATGCGTTTCTGTCACCCCAAATGTTGCCTGCTAAATTTTCAGCAAAAATACTTTTAAGCTGCGTCACATCAGCCTTTCGGTAGATCAGTAAGGCCTCCCCCGAAGCGGCTATCGCCATGAAGGTTTTCTCAGCGATCACAGCAACTGAGAACATAAAAAATTGCTTATATTCTAATGTAATGTAAGGCAAGAGCTCCCGAAACTCGTATTTACCCTAACAATGCAGTGTGATCAGCCACTTGCCAGAGGCTTCACAGCCACTTCCGCGCCAGCCCTCGAAAAAAAAAGACAAAAGCTGCTAATGTCACGCTTCATACAGGCCCTGTGAAAACTGAAGTGGACCCCGAAATCTGGACAATAGTTTAAGGAGCAAACTGTCATCAGGAGAATCCGATGACAAGTGAAGTAAAAAAGCGCAAGTTCCACACAGCGGAATTCAAAGCCAAGGTGGGGCTGGAGGCGTTGACGGGGGACAAGACGATCAACGAAATCGCACAGCGCCACAAGGTACACCCGGTGCAAGTCAGGCAATGGAAGGCTGAGATACAGAGCCAGGCCAAAACCCTGTTTGAAGGCAAGCGTGGCCCCCAAGTCGCGGCGGTGCCCGAGCACGGCACGCCCGAGCTGCTGTACAGCGAAATCGGGCGGCTCAAAGTCGAGCTCGATTGGCTCAAAAAAAAGTCAGGGCTGAGCCTGCCATGACACGCCAGGCATGGATAGAACCCGCAGACCAACTGCCCATCCAGCGCCAATGCGTGCTGGCGGGGCGTCGGCGGCGCTCAGAATGCGCGTGCGCTCGGCGCTGGTAAATTGACGCCTGTGCGCCGTCGCGGCCACCTCGGGATCGGGCGGCGCGATGGGTGACGCGTTTCCAGTCGCCCTACGGGCTCCTTCCAACGCCTCACCCATCGCAAGAGAAATATCAGCTTTCATCGGTTCCTTAGATTCTTTGGACATGATTCAAGACTGCCTTTCTGCTCTCCAATTGCTCAGGGGTAGGTGTCTCAGATCGTATTGGCGCGGGGGGCCCTGCGGCACCTGAGGCGGGTGATCGCGGTTTCGGCAGCGTCACTCTGATCACGGATGGAGTCTTTGTATGGCAATTCACGAACTGGACCATCCAGCCAATTCACCGGCCACGGCACCAACCACGAAGGTGAAGTGCACATCGCTCGCCTGAATTTCCAGCCAAACTTGAGTCTGTAGCCAACGCACTCGATGTCTTGACGTTAAGTTACGATGCATACAATTTTTTACACAGAAAGTCTCCATTGCAAATGCTTTTAATACCGACCCGAATTTCTCAAATTCTGATCCTGATCTCATCGTCGGCGCTGTTCGGCTGCGGGGGTGGCGGTGGCGGTGACGCAACGACGGGGTCAGCGGCTGCACCACCCGTGACGGCCGCGCCATTGACACCGATCCCGAGCAGCGGCAACTTTGCCCTGCTTTACAAAGTGGAAGGTTTAACCACTGCGCCGCGTTCCGGAGTTTCTTTGATCCATCCAGCCGACCGATCCACTGAATATGTGATTGAGCCGCCAGCACTTAACGTTTCAAGTCCCATCACCATTTATTCCGGCACAGTGGATGCCGTCAACTCAAAGGTATCCAATCTGTCGGCGCATTCATTGCTGTACATCGCTGGCGGCGATGTCAAGCGATTGCCGCTCACCGCAACCGGGACCCATCCCAAGGCTGCTCTGCAAGTGGCGGGAGCGACCAACCTCTGCGACTTTGTCGTCGACAATTTTTACAGGCCGCAAGGAACAGATTTCGGCACACCCCTGGCATCCAGATACCTGGCTACAACCCGAGGCGCAGACAACATCTGCGCTTCCGCCGACGACGGGCAGGTTGAAATTTCATTTGATGCGCAGGGCAAACCCCAGACCGCAGCGCTGCAAAACGCGGCTGCCCTGGGGCCGGTGCTGGCTGTGCTCAGAAACCCGGCAACACTCAAACCCTCTGCCAACGTGCACGGACGCGCGATTGTGGTGACCCAGCCCAGCGCGATTGTGCACACCCTGGTGACGGGCACAGCGCCTGCCATGACGAAGGCGGTTGCCGTGTCAGTCGATGCCCTGGTAGGGCAACAGAACAACCGCCTTGTGGTCTGGGACATCAGTGGGAAAAACGTCGCACTGGATGCCACGATCACTGCGGGCACGGGGTGGGAAAGTATCGGCTTTGATGCCAACAATTTCTACGTTTACCGAAACACAGGCGCATTGGCAACGCTGCCCACATCCACCTGGAAACTTGTCAAGATCTCCAGGCAGTCGCCCGCTGCAACCTTGCTCGCTTCAGGCGCAGGTTACATACAGTCTGCATCGCTAGGGCTCAACTCAATTTTCGTCACGTCGGCAAACGTAAGTGGTTTCAGCCTGAATCGTCTATCCAAAGAGGCACCTAGCGCGCCCGCGATGCTCTCAGGACCCTCCATAACCCAGATACCTGCGACGTTGGCATCAGCGCAGGGCGTACAACTTGTGTTGACCATCAGTGCGGGGGCCAATGGGCAAAGAAATATAGCGATCAGCGTGCTTGAAGAAGAAACCAGCAAAACACTGTATTCCAACGCCAATGCGCTGCCCCTGAACTTGCTTGCAGGCACAACGTTGGCATTGAATGCCACTAACGATGCTGTGGGTTTCGTGATTACCGGAGATGCCTCCGCAACAGCAGGGGCTTTGGGCGCAACGGTGATCAGTTATGACGCTGCAACCCGGACACCGGTTGTCGTAGGTCGACTCCCTTCCGTTGGTGACTTTGGCTTTTCAGTTGGGTATGCCGCCACTGGCGGCACCACAACGAATAGTTTTGGCACAGGCACCCTTTCAGGGCTGTCCGCCACCTCCATTCTCGCGAGCCCCCGGAGGATTTTTTCCTTCGAGCCGCGCGTTGCAGACAGTATGCAGTACACCACATCGGTGCGGTAGCGGCTGTTTAGGTGCATTTCAAATGCGCAATCTTCATGCGCATATAATTTGCGCATCGCCACTGCCTAGGAGATCCGCATGCTTCAATTCGCCAACGCCCCCAAAAAGGCCACCAACCTGTCGCTCAACGTCAAGGTGCTGCAGGCCGCCAAAGACCTGGGGATGAACATTTCGCAAACGGTGGATGGGCTTTTGGCCGAGGAAGTCAAGCGGCGCTATTGGGAGAAGTGGAACGATGACAACAAGCCCGCCATAGATGCCTACAACGAGCGCATCCGTCAACATGGCTTGCCTTTGGCGAAGTACCGAACGTTCTAGTCGCTGAATTTCATGGCTCGCTTTGATGTCTATCCCCATCCAGAACCAGGCTTGCGCAGGCAGACTCCTTATCTGATGAATGTGCAAAATGACTTCATCGACAAAGTTGAAAGCCGGGTAGTAATCCCCCTGCGCCATGCCGAGGCCTTTGGCCTGCGCATGCGCGATATCAATCCCGTTTTTGAAATTGCGGGGATATCCGTCGTGCTGGACACGGCTGCACTGGCGGCCTTTCCCTCCGGCAAACTCAACAAACCGGTGACAAATCTATCGTCAAAGCGTGACGATATCAATACGGCACTCGACACTCTATTTGGTTCGTACTGACACCATGCCCGACCACGATCTACCCTTGGACAGTACGTCTGTACGCCTGCCCATCCGCTGCCCTATCAGGTCACAGTACGAAGACTTCATGCGCCACGTGTACACCACCGGCGCGGCCAAGACGGATCGCACCGGCACCGGCACGCGCAGCGTCTTTGGCTACCAGATGCGGTTTGATTTGACCGAAGGCTTTCCGCTGGTCACCACCAAGAAGGTTTTTGTCAAAGCCATCATCCAGGAACTGCTCTGGTTTTTAACCGGCTCGTCCAACAACAACTGGCTCAAACAGCGCGGCGTGACGATTTGGGACGAATGGGCCAAGCCGGATGGCGATTTAGGCCCGGTCTACGGCGTGCAATGGCGTAGTTGGCCCGCGCCCGACGGCGGCCACATCGACCAGATTGCCGAGGTCATCAAAACGTTGAAAACCAACCCCGATTCGCGGCGCATCATCGTCAGCGCGTGGAACGTGGCGGACTTGAACAAGATGGCCTTGATGCCCTGCCATGCGTTCTTTCAGTTCTATGTCGCGCCGTCTGTCGTGCCCGGCGAAAAAGCAAAACTCAGCTGCCAGCTCTACCAACGCAGTGCCGACATCTTTCTGGGCGTTCCCTTCAACATTGCCAGCTACGCGCTGCTCACGCACATGGTTGCGCAGCAGTGCGACTTGGATGTGGGCGACTTCATCTGGATCGGCGGTGACTGCCATATTTACAGCAACCACCACCAGCAGGTCGAACTGCAATTGAGCCGCGCGCCGATGGCCTACCCCACGCTGAACATCAAACGCAGGCCTGCGTCGATCTTTGACTACGAGTACGAGGATTTTGAGATCATCGGCTACGAAAGCCATGGTGCGATCAAGGCACCGGTAGCGGTGTAGGAGCGACGGCCTCATGAAACTCCACCTCATCTTCGCCCGCGCCCGCAACGGCGTGATCGGCAACAAAGGCACCATGCCCTGGCATCTCCCAGAAGACCTGGCGCATCTCAAGAAGACCACGATGGGCTGCCCGGTGATCATGGGGCGCAAGACTTGGGATTCGCTGCCGCCCAAGTTCAGGCCGCTGCCGGGGCGATTGAACGTGGTGGTGACGCGGCAACCTGATTGGCAGGCTGAGGGGGCAATGCGGGCTGGTTCGTTGGACGACGCAGCAGCAATTTGTGCATCTCATGCGGATGTCTGGATTCTGGGCGGCGCTGAAATCTACGCCCAGGCTTTGCCGATGGCCAGCACGGCAGTCGTCACCGAGATTGACGCTGATTTTGACGGCGACGCTTATGCCCCACAATTCGGGCCAGCGTGGACAAAGACGCAGGGCGAACCGCAAGTTTCCGCGACCGGACTGCGGTTTAATTTTTCGACTTATTTTTCAACTTACGACAACACAACAGGAGACTAAATGTCTGGAGCAGGATTTCACGTTCACGGCCCTCACGATCATGCGCTGGAGCACGCCGCGCAGGGCGAGCATGCCGACCCTGGCGACCACGCCTCGGGCGGCATGATCAACCAGATCGCCATGTTCACCGCCATGGTGGCTACGGTAGGTGCCATTTTTTCTTACATGGGCGGCTCCACGCAGGCCAACGCGGGCCTGTACAAAAATAACGCGGCCATCAAGAAAACTGAGGCCTCCAATCAATGGAATTATTTTCAGAGCAAGAGCACCAAGCAATCACTGGCCGAGCTGGCACGCGACTTGGCTCCAGACGATAAAAAAGTGACTTACCAGGGCAAGGTGGATCGTTACGAGAAAGAGAAAACCGAGATCAAGCTCGCGGCTGAAAAGCTCGAAGCGGACGCGACGCGGTGGGACAAGCAAAGCGATGAGCAAATGCACCAGCACCACCGCTGGGCGCAAGCGACCACGGTGTTGCAAGTGTCGATTGCGATGGCGGCCATTGCGCTGCTTACCAGGAAGAAATGGCTGGAGTACGCGATGTTCGCCGCCGCAGGCGTGGGCGCTGTCATTGGCGGTCTGGCAGCTTTCCACATTTAGGCGAAGAACGCCGTGCGGCTCGCCACCTGGAACATCAACTCCCTCACCGTGCGCCTGCCCCAGGTGCTGGACTGGCTTGCGGCCAACCCGGTGGATGTGCTGGCGCTGCAGGAGCTGAAGATGACGGACGACAAGTTCCCGCATGAGGCGTTCACGCAGGCGGGTTACTTTGCGCAGTGGTTTGGGCAAAAGACGTATAACGGCGTGGCCTTGCTCACGCGCGCGCCGGCATCCAACGTGGTGAAAAACATCCCCGGGTTTGATGACGACATGGCGCGGGTGATCAGCGCGCATGTGCCTTCCGTCTGGGGCGACATCCGCGTGATTGGCGGCTACTTCCCCAACGGTCAAGAGCCCGGCAGCGACAAGTTTGAGTACAAGATGAACTGGTTGAAGGGCCTGCGCACCTGGGTCAAGAGTGAGCTGGCCGCCAACCCGCGCCTGGTGCTGATGGGCGATTGCAACATTACCTTTGACGATGCTGACGTGTGGGATCCGATTGGCCTGAAAGACACCATCCACAACACCGAGGAAGAGCGCTACCACCTGCGCGCCTTGGTAGCGCTGGGGCTGCATGATTCGCTGCGGCTGTTCCCGCAGCCGCCCAAAAACTATTCATGGTGGGACTACCGCGACTTCGGCTTCAAGCGCAACAAGGGCCTGCGCATTGACCACATCCTGATCAGTCCGGCGCTCAAAGTTCACGCCAAAAGCTGCGTGATCGACAAAACGCCGCGTCAAAATGAACGCCCCAGCGACCACGCACCAGTGGTGATTGAGCTGGGCTGAATCTGGCCACGGGTGGTGTGACGCAGCCTGGCGATGGAGGCAAAAGCGCAAGTTCAGAATGCTATATTAAAAATAGCAAACTTTTTAATAAATACGTGAGCTAGAGGCCAATTTCTCTCACTTTTTCAAAATTTCAGGGCATTTTCGATAGAAATTAACCTGCAGGTTAATTTTCAAGGCCCAATTCCTGAATTTTGCGCGTGATGGTGTTGCGGCCGATGCCGAGCTTGGCAGCGGCTTCAATTCGTCGGCCGCGGGTGTTGGCAAGCGCCGCCAGGATCAGCCGCGACTCGAATCGGCGCGACAGCGCATCCCACACGTCATGCCGGCCGTTGGCCAGCAGGGTCAGCGCTTCGGCTTCCAGGCCAATCTCCCATTGCGCGCCGGTGCCAAGGCCCGATGGCACGGTGATGTGATCTGCTGCGTCGTCAAGCGGTAACGCGATAGCCACCAGTGGGTCGATGCTTTCTTCCCCCGGCAGATCAATTTTCGGCAGTACGCCGCCCCACGCGGGTGCATTCGTTTGCAGGATCGCGCCCGAAGCTTGATCCGGTGCAGGAGTGGCTGAAACTGTTGCGCCGTGCAGCGACTGTGGTGCATGCGTTGCCTCGCCAGCCAGTAGCAACCCGCGTGCAGCCACCACTTCGGCATCTGCCATCACTTCCGCAGGCAGGTCTTTGGGCTCGATCATTTGGGCCGGTGCCATTACGGTGAGCCAATGGCAGATATTCTCGAGCTGGCGCACGTTGCCCGGGAACGAGAACGCACTGACCAGCACCAGCGCTGCATCGGAAATGCGCTTGGATTCAATACCGAGTTGCTGCGCGCTTTGAGTCAGGAAATGCCGGGTGAGCATGGGAATATCGTCGCGGCGTTCGCGCAGCGCGGGCAGGCGCAGGCGGATCACGTTCAGGCGGTGAAACAGATCCTCGCGAAAGGCACCTTCCTTGACGCGCTGCTCCAGGTTCTGGTGCGTGGCGGCGATCACGCGCACGTTGGTCTTGACCGCCGTGTGCCCGCCCACGCGGTAGAAATGGCCGTCGCTGAGCACGCGCAGCAAGCGGGTTTGCAGATCAAACGGCATGTCGCCAATTTCGTCCAGAAACAGCGTGCCACCGTCAGCCTGTTCAAACCGGCCACGGCGCATGGTCTGCGCGCCGGTGAAGGCACCGCGCTCGTGGCCAAACAGTTCGCTCTCGAGCAGGTCTTTGGGAATCGCCGCCGTGTTGATGGCAACAAACGGGCCTTTGCTGCCGGTGTCGCCGCGCGGCGAGTGTTTGTGCAAGGCGCGGGCAACCAGTTCTTTGCCAGAGCCTGATTCGCCGGTGATCATCACCGTCACGCTGCTTTGGCTCAATCGGCCAATCGCCCTGAACACGTCCTGCATGGCGCTGGCCTGCCCCAACATTTCAGGGGCCGCGGCCTGGCGCTCTTCGCTCACCTCTTCGCGCTGGCTTTCTTCGACCGCGCGGCGGATCAGCTCGACCGCCTTGGGCAGGTCAAACGGCTTGGGCAGGTATTCAAACGCGCCGCCCTGAAACGCTGAAACGGCGCTGTCGAGGTCGGAAAACGCCGTCATGATGATGACCGGCAGGCCAGGATGCTTGGCTTTGACTTTCTCCAGCAAGTCCAGACCCGAACCGCCGGGCATGCGGATGTCGCTGACCAGAATCTGCGGGCCATCGTCATCGCCCGAGGTGTTCAACGCGGCGATAACGTCCTTAGGGTTGGTGAAGCTGCGGGTCGGAAGGTTTTCGCGCAGCAACGCCTTCTCCAGAACGAAGCGGATTGACTGATCGTCGTCTACTATCCAAATTGGCTTCATGGTGCTGGCTTCATGGTCATTTCGATCCCTTCAACACCCGCCCCGATGAAGTCAAGGCAGGGGAATTAAAATTTGAAAATCCGTGTGCCCTGGCGCGCTTTCACACTCGATCGTGCCATGGTGCTGTTGCACAAATGTCTGTGCCAGCGTCAGCCCCAGGCCAGAGCCACCGTCCCGCCCCGACACCAGCGGGTAAAAGATTCTCTCCTTGATCGAGTCTGGCACGCCAGGCCCGTTGTCTATGACATGCAATTCCAATGCCAACCGGTATCGCTGCTTGCCAAACGTGATTTGCCGAGCCACGCGGCTGCGAAATGTAATTTCTGCGCTGCCTTCTGCAATCTGCTCGGACAGCGCCTGGCAGGCGTTGTGGGCAATATTCAGCACTGTCTGGATGAGCTGTTCGCGGTCGCCGCGGAATTCGGGGATGGAGATGTCGTAGTCGCGCACCACGCGAAGGCCCTTGGGGAATTCAGCCTGAATCAGCGAACGCACGCGCTCGCAGACTTCATGAATGTTGACGTCGCCGACCAGATGCGGGCGCCGGTGCGGCGCAAGCAGGCGGTCCACCAGCGTTTGCAGCCGGTCAGCTTCCCTGATGATGACCTGGGTGTACTCGGTCAGGCCACGCGATTCGATCTCCATCTCCAGCAGTTGCGCAGCGCCCCGAATGCCGCCCAGCGGGTTCTTGATTTCGTGCGCAAGGTTGCGGATCAGCTCCTTGTTGGCCTGCGCCTGATCGGCCAGGCGGTCCTCGCGGTCCTGGCGCGCCTGCTGCTCCTGCGGCAGCATCTCAATGACGATTTCACGAGCCGCCTCGTTCTGCGTCACGATGACGTGCACCGGCATCGGTTCATGGTTGGGCCGCTTGAGCCAGGCGTCATAGCGCAACGCGGCAAACTCGTTGCCACCAGCTCCCACCAGAGCATTGCCCAGAAGGTGCGGCTCGGTAAAGTGGGCGGGAAAGTGAACCCCTTCAATCATGCGCCTGGAGGTACCCAGCGCATCCTCCAGGGCCGAATTGGCGAAGATGACCGTGCCATCGCTGTTGACCACGGCTACCAGCGTGGCAAGCAGGTCAAAGGGATTGAAGGGCGAGGCGATGGCGCCGGGCTTGGCCTCGCCTGGAACAGCGGGTGCAGCGGACACCTTAGGCACAGCCTTAGGGGTCGATCTGGATGGGGTGGTTTTTGACTTGGTCAAGCCAGCTATTGTGCCGCGTTACCTGTGCCGCGTTACCTGTCAATCTACAGGCCGCCTTGGATGTCGCTTTAAAAGCCGCTATGAATGGTGCGTGGCTGGCTGCGCTCAACTCTGGCAGCAGGACTCGCCTATTTTGGCCCGCTGGAGGATGACCCGCCAATGTTGGCACTGGCACCGGCACGACCGAGTTCGCGGCGAATGCCGGCGATGTCGCTGTCAATTCGCGCAAGGCTGGCCTTCAGTTCGCTCACACGGTCCAGGTATTTTTGGTAATTGCGCGCTTCGTCGCCGCGCTTTTCAGGCTCGCCGTTGTTGTACTCTTGCGCCAATTGGGTTTTGCGGCTTTCGGCCTTTCTGAGCTCCGACTCCAGAATCACACGTGCATCGGAATCGCGTGCACGCTGGTCACCAGCATCGACACGCTGCGCTGGCGTCGTGGCGGACTGAGTCGCCACTGCCAGTTTGACGCCATTTTGCGCCATTGCTGGGCGGGTGCCTTGCACGATGGTGACGTTGCCGCCTTCCAAAAGCTTGCAGCCATGCGCCTTGGGGTCGCTCAGCGAATTGGTGTAGTAATTGTTGTCGCACCGGTACATGCGGTCTTGCGCATGCGCGTGGGCCACCATCAAACCGGCAAGCGACGCGATGGCAAGGGGGATCAGCGGTGAAAAAATCGGCAAGAGTTTCATACTTTCTCCACGCATAAAAATGCAAGGACGGTCGGCCAGTATGCGCTAAATGCCCAAAAATTCAAAATTACGGGGCATTGCCCACCGCAAAAGTACGGCCAAAGCCGTTCCTTTTCTGCGACAAACCCAGATCAGCGGCAGTTGCGCCGCTGATTTGGACTGGATGGTCTTGACGATCCTGTTGATTTTTAAGATCAGAGCGAATAATACATTTCGAACTCGATTGGGTGAGTGGCCATGCGCAAGCGCGTGACTTCGCCCATTTTAAGATCGATGTACGCGTCCAGCATGGTGTCGGTGAAGACACCCCCCTTGGTGAGGAAGGCGCGATCAGCATTCAGGCAATCCAGCGCCTGGTCCAGACTATGGCACACAGTTGGGATCTTGGCATCTTCCTCGGGCGGCAAATGGTACAAGTCCTTCGTGGCAGCTTCACCGGGGTGAATCTTGTTCTCAATACCGTCCAGACCGGCCATCAACAGCGCCGCAAAACCTAAATACGGGTTCATCAGCGGATCGGGAAAACGTGCCTCAATGCGGCGACCGCGCGGGTTTGCAACGTAAGGAATTCGAATCGAAGCGGAGCGGTTTTTGGCCGAATAGGCCAGCTTGACCGGCGCCTCATAGCCAGGCACCAGGCGCTTGTAACTGTTGGTGCCGGGGTTGGTGATGGCGTTCAGCGCCCGGGCATGCTTGATGATGCCGCCCACATAGTAAAGCGCGGTGTCAGACAGGCCGGCATAGCCATCACCCGCAAAGATGTTTTTGCCATCTTTGCTAATCGACTGGTGTACGTGCATGCCACTGCCGTTGTCGCCGACGATGGGTTTGGGCATGAAAGTGGCCGTCTTACCGTAGGCGTTGGCAACGTTTTGCACCACGTATTTCAGAATTTGCACCCAGTCAGCGCGCTGCACCAAAGTACTGAAACGCGTGCCGATTTCGTTCTGGCCGGCGCCAGCGACCTCGTGGTGGAACACTTCAACCGGAACGCCCAGGCCTTCGAGAATCAACGACATTTCGGCGCGCATGTCTTGCGTGCTGTCCACTGGGGGCACGGGGAAATAGCCGCCCTTGACGGTGGGGCGATGGCCGCGGTTGCCGCCTTCGAGTTTCTTGCCGCTGTTCCAGGGGGCCTCGTACTCGTCGATC
>JANOMD010000307.1:0-3871 GCA_031420135.1 Rhodoferax sp.
GCATTTACCGCTACGCTTGCAGCTTCTTCAACACAAAAAAGAGTCTCATCATGCGCATCCCCGACTGGACCCCAGCCCTTAAGCCCCAACCGCAAGACCTGGTTGACGCCATCCTCAAGCGCCGGGGCGGCACGCTCATCAATCTGGACAAAGCCCTGCTCTGGAGCGAGCCGCTGGCGCGCGGCTGGAACGTGTATTTAAAAGCCGTACGCACCGACCTACCCACCAGCCCCAAACTGCGCGAACTCGGCATCTGCACCGTAGCGCTGCTGACGGGTGCCGCCTACGAATACAAGCACCATGCGCCTGATTTTTTGACGGCAGGCGGCACGCAGGCCGAACTGGACGCGCTGAATGCGGTGGTCAAGGCCGACGCGCGCCAGTCGGCGGCGCACCCGGCGCTGGGCGCTGTCGAGCAGTTGGTGGTGCGCTACGCCGCGCAAATGACGCTTGATGTGAAAGTGACCGACGAGGTTTTTGATGCGTTGCGCGAGCACTTCGACACGACGCAGCTTGTCGAGCTGACGAGTGCGATTGCCACTTACAACATGGTGGCGCGGTTTTTGGTGGCGTTGGGGGTTTCGGCGGAGGTGTAGAAAAGAACAGGGGGATACGATTGGCTTAGAACCTGGTGCCCAATCGGGTCAAGGGGTAAAGCTGTTAACGAACCTGCGTCCCATGAGTGTCTGCTCTGTGCCCAAACCGGACGCCCAGCTAAAGCGAGAGTGGTCATTCAAATGACCAGTTGAAAATTAGAAGCTGACCTCCGCGACGGTGCGGTCAAAGTTGATTGCAACGGGAAAGTTGATCGACATTTAAGTGCCAGTTTGAATCGTCCGGAATATTTCTGCAAATGCCATGGGCATGGTTCGCCCTTGAGAGGCTTGAATGCCTTTGTGCACCACGTCCATTAGCAGCGTTGGGCGTTTGGTAAAGACGTTCAGGAATGGATAAGCGTCGTTTTTTCTCAGCCGCTCTTCAAGGTCGTGCCCGTTCATGTGGGCGTAGCGGCTGTCCAAGCGCACACGACCTCCTGCGAGAAAGATGCACTCCAGGTCGTGATTTAAGGCGTCCACCTCCAGCACACGTCTCATTACGCCGTCGGCAATCGATTGCCAGTGGGCAGCATCGGCATACAGCGAAAGCGGATCGAACCCATCGAGTAAGCCGTAGTCACTGGCCTCAAGCTGGTTCGGGAAGTTGTGCACCAAATAAAGCCCGATTGTGAGTGGGTTCAGGATCGCGTTTTCAACGTTGTAGAAGAGTCCTGCGCCCAGCACATGCAAATGTGGTCCGGGATTGTTCTTGAGGTCCCAGTCGATGATGCCGTGTACGGGCAAACCGCTTTCGGCCGTCAAGCTCTCCACAGCGCCAATCACTTGCGCACAGTTTCCTTGCCCATTCAAGGCCTGAACGAAGGCTTCGGTACGTTCGAGATCTTGGTCGCCAAAGCAGGTCTTGAGCAATTGTCGAACAGTATTTGGTGAGAGCTTTTTGGCCGCCGGGAGGAACGAGAGCGAGATGTGCTCGGAGATACCTTTGTTCCAGCGTCGAAGGGAGCCAAAGAGTTCGCAGTAGAGTTCTTGGTCTTTGTGACTTTCAACGTAAACCTGCATACACTTCGTGTAGTGGATCGAAACTTGATCCAAACCTACTAGCAGTTCGCCTATCGCCGCTTCTTTCGCTATTTCTACCAGACTATCCTCAGACACCTGCCAGATTGGGCCTGCATCAAACAGCGCGATTGAGGTGGGTGAATGTGTCGTGAACATGATGCCGGAACCGAAGCGACTTGCGATGTCTTTTATTGCCGTGTGCAGCTTCTGAACCATCTGTGGATGCAGCGCGCCATCGGGCTCATCAAGCAATAGCAACTTCGGCGGGGCTGCCATAAGACCGCTATTAGAGCCATACATGCTCAAACACAGCCACAGCAAGACCTTTTCTCCGGATGACAACCAAGTTGGTTCAATAGCCAAACCGTCTTTGGTGCGGTAGAGCTTGGCCTCGTAGGTAGCTATATTTTGGCGAGTTGGCGTCTCGATGTGATATCGCCCATCCAACACGGTTCGCAAAAAGTCATTAAACACCTCCCACGGAGGTGGACCGAAGCGCGACAGAAACCCTTTGGGCAGCCAATATGGGTTCTGCTCCTGGTAGGTCTTGTTCCTGAATTCGTAATACTCGTTTTGATCAAGACGATCCCAGTACGCCCGCATCGTCGCCGTCACATTTAATGACCCCATGGCCATCAACGCGCCGTCCGAGAAGAAGTCAGCAATATCCACGTCATCGAGTTCATTGACATCTTTGTCCAGAGCTTGACTGGCGCGCGACGCGATCTGGGCTACAAGATGAATGCCGACATTCCTATGGTGCATTCCCATACCTTGTTGGTTGATGGCTGCAACTGACTGCTGCGGATCAACATTGAACCTGCCTTTATAGGCGCGGTACTGTGCCACAGCCTGCCGCTGTTGTTCTCGATGTTGGAGCGGATCAAAACCGAACATCAGGCTCGGCTGAAGCTCATTTACCGTGAGTAATCGAACCTCACCTTGCGGAACCACAACGCCATTCACGAAGACCTGGATCTTGCCCTCTGCGATGGCTTTCAGCAGCCGCGACTTTCCAGCCCCGTTCCGACCGATGACGGCAGCGATGTTTGTATTCGACTCGACTGTTGTTGTGAAATTGAGACCCTGAAATTCATTTACCGAGCCGAAATGCATCGATTTCCCTTATCTAAAAACTATAAGAGCGTCGCAAAGCTCAGCGCTGTCATCAACGGTGCCGTGCCTATCACATCGTCATGGTAGTGATGGCAGTATGCGCCGACCTGCCCACCAGCCCCAAACTGCGCGAACTCGCCATCTGCACCGTAGCGCTGCTGACGGGCGCCGCCTACGAATACAAGCACCATGCGCCTGATTTTTTGACTGCTGGCGGTACGCAGGTTGAACTGGATGCGCTGAACGCAGTGGTCAAAGCCGACGCCCGCCAGTCGGCTGCGCGCCCGGCGCTGGGCGCTGTCGAGCAGTTAATAGTGCGCTACGCCGCGCAGATGACGCTGGACGTGAAAGTGTCCGACGAAGTTTTCAACGCGCTGCGCGAGTACTTCGACACCACGCAGCTTGTAGAGCTGACGAGTGCGATTGCCACCTACAACATGGTGGCGCGGTTTTTGGTGGCGCTGGGGGTTTCGGCGGAGGAATGATGTAGAACGATTACCACCAAAAACACAAAGGGGCAAGAATGAGCAACGCTGGAATTGTGCAATGTCGTCGGCGTCTGACCCACCGCCCTTCAATGCCCGGTTGTAAAACATAGTTTGACATGTCATGTGGAGCCATCTACACTTCTTTGCCAATGTCTAACTCTTTCCTAGTCATCTTATGCAAGTCTCCCTTCGCAAACTAGGCAACTCCACCGGCCTGACCTTCCCGCCCGCTTTGTTGCGTGACTTGGGCCTGGTCGCTGGCCAAGTGGTCACACTGGACAAGACACCCGACGGCAACCTGCTGCTTCGCCCCCAGCCTGTGCGCCGCAAATACACGGCGGCTGAACTCAACGCACAGTGCAAACCCAAAGCCCCCATGCCGGCCGATCTGGTGGCATGGGAGCAGATGCGGCCTGTGGGCAACGAAGCGCGTTGATGCGCCGCACTAACACCCAAAAAACCCAACAAGGCGACATCGTCCTCATTGCACTTGACCCGACGGCCGGCAGTGAAATGCGGGGCACGCGACCAGTGCTGGTCTTGTCGAATCAGGATTTCAACCAGGGCGGGCGGGCGCTGGTGGCGCCCATCACCCAGGGCGGCAACTTTGAACGTGTGGCGGGCTGGGCCGTCACGCTGATGGGCTGCGGC
>JANOMD010000308.1:0-5816 GCA_031420135.1 Rhodoferax sp.
CGCCGTATTGGTTGAAGAGCTTGGTGTCGCCTTCGACCAGCACGGCCAGATCACCCCGGTTTTTGAAACTGAGCCAGGTGCCACGATCCGTCAACGCATAGGCGTTGCTGCTGGAGGCGATATTGAGCGCCGGGCCCATGCCGCAGCCGCAATCCTTGTAGCCCGTGCCCTTCGGGGCCCCTCCTGATCCGCCCACACCGCCCTCCAGGCCGGCCAGCTTCCAATAGCGAAGCTCGGCCGCATGCGTGCCGCTCTTGTCACCGCGTGAAATGAATGCGGCATTGCTGGCAGACAGCTTCTTGAGCGCTTCAACAATGTCTTTGCCACGTGCGCGTACGGGGTCTCTGGCCGGTCCAACCAGCACAAAGTCGTTGTACATGACGGGGAAGCGTTTGACGGCAACACCATCGGCAACGATTTTTTCCTCAGCCGCCTGGTCGTGCACAAACAGCACATCGGCGTCGCCGCGCCGACCCATGTCCAGCGCCTGTCCGGTGCCCAATGCCACTACTTTCACCTCCACGCCGCCCGCCTTTTTGAACTCAGGCAGCAAATGGGCAAACAGGCCCGATTGTTCCGTCGAGGTGGTGGACGCCATCACGATGCTTTGGGCCTGGGCATCAGCACTTGCGGTCGCGGACAAAAATCCAAAGACAGATAGAATTGCTATGCTATACATAGCAATATATCTATATAACACAAGAGCTAGAGCACTATTTCTCACTTAATTTCCTTAGAATCCGCACAAATTGCCAAAAAGTTAACCTGCAAGTTAATTTTTTAGGCAATTTCGCCTCTCACAAACAAATGGGCCGCAGGGTAGCTGGTTCGCAGCAATTCGCCCTGAAAAAAATCGGCTGTGGGCAGGTCAGCCAATATCCGGCCTGCTTCCAGGTAGAGGACCCGCGTGGCCAGGCGCTTGACCTGGCCGAGGTTGTGGCTGGCGAAAATCAAGGTCATGCTTTGCGCCATGTCGGCCAGCAGGGCTTCCACCTCGCGTTTGGCATGCGGATCCAGGCTGGCGGTGGGTTCATCAAGCAGCAGCACATCGGGTTTGAGGACCCATGCGCGCGCCAGTGCCAGGCGCTGCTGCTGACCACCCGAAAGCGTCTTGGCGCTGCGCTGCGCAACGTCTGCCAGCCCAACGCGCTGCAGGGCCGCGAGCGCCTGGGCCTGTGCATCACGCCAGCGCTGGCCGCGCAGCCACAGCCCCAGCGCCACGTTGCTGAGGGCAGAGGTGCGCAGCAGGTAGGGGCGCTGGAACAGCATGGCCTGCGCCAGCACCACATCATGATGAACTTGCCCACTGCTGGGTGCCACCAGCCCGTGCAGCAGGCGCAGCAGCGTGCTCTTGCCGCTGCCATTGCTACCCACCAGGGCGACGCGCTCGCCGCTTTCAATCGTCAAATTGACATTGGACAGCGCCGCCACCCGGCCAAAGCTCACATCGGCTGACACGATCCGGTACAGATCTTCCATGGCGTTCGTCTTGCCTGCATCTGGCTTTGACGCCAACCCAGCCATCGCCGCAAGTGGCAAGCTCGTGCCCAAGGTAGAAGCGGGGACGGGCGTCATGTGGCCGCCCCGTGTGCAACGCTGCCCGATGCCCCGCCATCCTGGTGTTCACGCCAGTGCTTGAGACCGCCAATCAGCGCGTTAAGCAGCAGCACCACGCCCAGCAAAATCAACCCCAAAGCCAGGGCCAGCGGCAGGTCGCCTTTGCTGGTTTCCAGCGCGATGGCCGTGGTCATCACGCGCGTGAAGCCATCGATGTTGCCGCCCACAATCATCACCGCACCCACTTCAGAGACCGCCCGGCCGAACGCGGCAATCAGCACCGTCAGCAAGGCATAGCGCTCATCCCAAGCCAGAATCAAGCTGCGCAACAGCGGCCCGGCACCAAGCGACGTAATTTGCTCGCCGTGGCGGTTTTGCGCGTCTTCCACACTCTGGCGGGTAAGCGCCGTCACGACGGGGAACACCAGCAGCGCCTGCGCCAACACCATCGCCTTGAAACTGAACAGCCAGCCCAAAAAGCCCAGCGGGCCGGAACGCGACAGCAGCAAATACACCACCAGCCCGACCACCACCGAGGGCACGGCAAGGAAGGTGTTGAGCAGGGCCAGCAAAACGTCGCGCCCGGCAAACCGCACCGCGCCCAGCCAGGCCCCTGCCACCAGGCCAAAGGCGCAGGCCAACAGGCAGGCCGTGGCGCTGACGGACAGGGACCGGCCCACGATGGCCAACAGCCCGGCATCCGCCGAGGCGATGAGTTGCAGGCTTAAGGCCGCGCTTTCTGTGAATGTGGTCATGTCCTGAGGTATCGTAGGCGACCCATGAATATCCTGCGATAGGCAACGCCGTGCATAGGCTGCAATTTCACTACACCCTGTCTGGCGACAGCAGTCCGGCGCAGGTGCGCAACCCGCTGATCGACCTGCTGCAGGCCGTGGCGCAGGCGGGCTCAATATCCGCCGCAGCACGCGCTCTAAAGCTGTCTTACCGCCACGTCTGGGGCGAGCTCAAACGCTGGGAAAATGTGCTGGGCCATGAACTCATCGTCTGGGAAAAGGGCCAGTCAGCCCGCTTGACAGAGTTTGCCGACAAGCTGATGTGGGCGGAAGCCCTGGCCCAGGCGCGTCTTGCTCCGCAAATTGAGGCGCTGCGCAGCGAGCTCGAGCGCACTTTCGCTGTGGCATTTGATGACAGCGCGCACATGGTCACGCTGTACGCCAGCCACGATGAAGCGCTTTTGCATCTGCGCGAGCATGCCCTTCACCTGCCCACTGGCCCGCTGCATCTGGACATTCGCTTCACCGGCAGCGTCGATGCCATACGGGCGCTCAACGAAGGGCGCTGCGTGATGTCAGGGTTTCATACCCTTGCGCGCCCTGCGCCAGGCTCGCTGGCAGCTGCTACCTATCAACCGCTGCTGAAGCCTGGACTGCACAAAATCATTGGCTTTGCGACGCGCACGCAGGGTCTGATCGTGGCCACTGGCAACCCGCTGGAACTGAAAGACCTGCATGACGTGCGGTGCCATGGCTTGCGCTGGGTGAACCGTGCATTGGGCACAGGCACACGGGTTTTGCTGGACGAAATGCTTCAACAGAATGGCATGACGCCTGCTGATTTGAATGGCTACGAGCACACCGAACCATCCCATACGGCGGTGGCGCAGGCAGTGGCCAGCGGCTCAGCCGATGCCGGTTTGGGCATTGAGGCCGCAGCCCGTAGCAAGGGTTTGGGCTTTGTGCCGCTGCTGCAGGAAAACTACCACCTTGTTTGCCTGAAATCCGCGTTGCAATTGCCCGGAATTGCTGCCTTGTGCGAGCTCTTACGCAGCCCACAATGGCAACAAAAGCTCGGATCGATTCCAGGCTACGCGGCCCATGAAAGTGGCGAGGTCGTGTCACTCAAGCAGCGCTTGCCTTGGTGGGAGTTCAAGCTCAGACACCAAAAATAGCCGTCTCCCCGGCATCGTTTGCTACAGTGGCGCCCGATGCGCGTGATCGCGCATCAACCTCTTCGCCAAACCGCTCCGTCACAGCTCACAACTCGCAGGACCTGAACCCACAAAACATCTCATCCCGTTCAGGCCGGCTGAACTGGCGAAACTTGGGGGATTTCATGCGCGCCCGTGTGGCAAATGAAGCGCCGCGAAGCACTTTGTGAGTGCCGAAAAAAGGCCCGGAATACGCTTGCCACACGCCCGCCTTGAAACCGGGGTAGCCCCTGAATGTGGTGCCGGTCCACTCCCACACATCGCCCCACCTGAAGCCGCGACGCGCCGATGTGTGCGCGGCGACTTCCCACTCCACCTCGGCCGGCAGCCGTCGCCCGGCCCAGCGGCACCAGGCGTCGGCCTCCCACCACGTGACGTGGGTCGCGGGCTGGCTCCCCAGCATGCGCATCGGCTTGCCAAAGCGGGTTTGCATGACGGCACCACTGGCCACGCCAATCTGGTCCACGTAGCGCGGGCCCCGGCGGCCTTCGCTAGTGGCCTTGTCGGCCAGCCAGGTCCAGCCGTCGGGGTGCCACAGCTCTTGGCGGTCGTAGCCGCTGTCGTCCACAAACTCGACAAACTGCGCCCAAGTGACGGGCTGCGCGTCAATTTCAAACTGCGGTACAGCGACCTCGAACGCCGGGCATTCGTTGTCAAACGCGAAACCCCCGGACTCGCCACTGCCCAGTCGCCAGCGCACGGCGGGGACCAGCACCGGCTCGCGCGTCGCAATCGGGCCGGGCATGGGCAAATGAAGTGGCACACCCCAGGTTTGCGCCAGCACGATCAGTTCTTCGCCCTGCATGTCTTCATGGCACAAGGCAAGGCGGTAAAAATACAGGGCTTGATCGTCTTCTGGCGCTTTTTCAAGCAGCTCCAGCGTGGCCTCCAGCGTATCCAGCAAATACCTGCGAATCGCAACCAGTTCAGGCAAATCGAGCGCCCAGAGGGGCTGACCCGCGGTTTGGGCCGGGTTCCACCAGAAGTCGGCGCGCGGCTCAATCGACGCCAGCCGCACCGCCTGCGGGTCACAACCAGTACCCAAGTCTCGCTGCAGGTTGCGGCCAATCCACCATTCCTGAAACCAGCCGACGTGCCCGAGCGTCCACAGTGGCGGATTCAGCCCAGTATTTGCTGGCGGGCTGTGCTCAGTCACTTGCCCCGCCCGGTTGGCGAGGCTGCCCAGCGCCGTTTCGAGTTGGGTGATGAGGTGCAGCGTGTGGTTGCGCGCATCCATCAGCGCCAGCGACAGCACGTCGCGCCCGGCACGGCGCACGTCGGTGGAATCAATGCTGATGGGGCGGGCGTCTTGCATCATGCCTCGATTAAATCATGGGTTCAGCAGGTGTTGATTTTGCGCGGGTTTGGCTTTAACACCACGAGACGCACTAAGGGAAATCACCCACCAATCCAGCCTAGTCTCTTTTTACAATTCCGGGTGGGAAAGGTTTGGCAGCGCCGCGAGCAAGCCTTAACATCTGAACGCTTTTTTTATCAACGGAGAAAATCTATGGATCGTCGTTACGTCATTAAAAATACGGGTCTGGCGGGTATTCTTGCCGCTGGCGCTGCGCCCGCAGTCGTGCATGCGCAAGCCAACGTGCGCTGGCGCCTGACTTCAAGTTTCCCGAAGGCGCTGGACACCCTGTTTGGCGCGGCCGATGTGTTCGCCAAAAAAGTCAGTGACATGACCGGCGGCAAGTTCGTCATCTCGACCCATGCTGCCGGCGAAATCGTACCCGCATTTGGCACGGTCGATGCCATCCAGAACGGCACGGTTGAGTGCGCCAACACTGCATCCTATTACTATTTCGGCAAAGACCCAACCTTTGCACTGGGTTGCGCGATTCCCTTCGGCCTGAACAGCCGCCAGATGACGGCCTGGATGTACGAGGGCAATGGCTTGAAGTTGATGCGCGAGTTTTACAAGCCTTACAACATCATCAGTTTCCCCATGGGCAACACGGGCGCTCAGATGGGCGGCTGGTGGCGCAAAGAGGTCAAGTCACTTGCCGACGTCAAGGGCGTGAAATTCCGCACCGGTGGTTTCAGCGGCGTCGTGTTTGAGCGTATCGGCGGGGTGCCCGTCAACATTCCTGGCGGCGAGATTTACACTGCGTTGGAGAAAGGCACGATTGACGCGGCTGAGTGGGTGGGTCCCTACGATGACCAGAAGCTTGGTTTCCAGAAAATTGCGCAGTACTACGGCTATCCCGGCTACTGGGAAGGCGGCCCGCAGCTTGACTTGCACGTCAACACCAAGGCCTACGAAGCACTCTCTTCCGAGTACAAGGCGATTGTCTCAGCAGCA
>JANOMD010000309.1:0-1901 GCA_031420135.1 Rhodoferax sp.
GGCAAACAGCTTGCTGTCGTCGCCATACCCCAAGTTGATCAAAAAGTTGGCTTGCAGGCGACCATCGGCAAAAAATTCTGCATTGACTTTGGCCAGATCGACGCCGCTCATGGGGCCGCAGTCCAGCCCGACAGCGCGTGCGGACATCATGAAATACGCACCGCCCAAGGTGCCATTGCGCGTGGCCGGTGCCTGCGCCATGGGAAGGTTGCCTTCAAACATCGCCCGTCCACCGGGCTCGTGCCAGATTTGCGGCATGTGCTCGGAAAACCGGGTGTCAGTGGCGACGATCACCGTCACTGGGGCGACTTTGGTTTTTTCAACGTTGCCCGGGCTGAGCGTTGGAATCAGCCGTGCGCGGGCCTCGGGTGAATTGAGAAACACGTAACGCGTGGGTTGCGTGTTCATCGAGGTTGCGCCCATTTTGGCCAGGTCGTAGACCTCTTGCAGCAACGCCAGCGGCACCGGTTTGTCGATAAAACCGTTGGCGGTGCGGCCATTGAAAAAGAGTTGGTCGAGCGCGGTAGAGTGAATTTTGGACATGCAGAAGTCTAGTTGTTTAGTTGGCTAGATTTTGCATAATGATGAAACCGCAACAGCACGGGAGCAATGCGCACTTTCATTGGAAAGTCGCGTCAAAATGCCGATTCTGACCCTCAAAAAACCTGATTTGGGTATATTTTTGACCCAAAATCGTTGCGACGCGCCAGCCCACGCCCGGCCACCAAATCGAATATGCTGACAGCCACTATGACCGACACTATGACCGACACCCTTCACCCCTTTCGCATCCATGTCGCCGATGATCTGCTGCTTGATCTGCGCCGGCGCCTGAACGCCACGCGTTGGCCTGATGCTGAGCTGGTCAGCGACTGGTCCCAGGGCGCGCCGCTGGCGTGGATTCAGGACATCTGCCGCTATTGGGCCGATGGCTACGACTGGCGCGCGCGTGAGGCGCTGCTGAACCGGTTTGATCAGTTCACCACACTGATTGACGGTATCGACATCCACTTCATCCACCAGCGCTCACCGCACCCGCAGGCCAGGCCGCTGCTGATCACGCACGGCTGGCCGGGCTCGATTGTGGAGTTCCACAAAGTGATCGAGCCGCTGGTGAACCCGACCGCGCATGGCGGCAATGCGGCGGACGCGTTTCATGTGATTTGCCCCGCGCTGCCGGGCTTTGGTTTCTCTGGCAAACCGACGCAAACCGGCTGGGGCGTGGAGCGCATCGCACGCGCCTGGAGCGCACTGATGGCGCGGCTCGGCTATGACAAGTACTTTGCGCAAGGCGGCGATTGGGGCTCAGCCGTGACCCGCGCCATCGGCACGCAAGACAGCGAACATTGCGCCGGTATTCACGTCACACTGGCCATGGGAACCCGGCCCAAGCTGGACGGCGAGCCCAGCCCCGATGAACAGAAGGCACTGGCGGGCGCCAAGCATTACCAGGATTGGGATAGCGGTTACTCCAAACAACAGGCCACGCGGCCCCAAACGCTGGGGTTTGGCCTGGCCGATTCGCCGGCGGGCCAGGCCGCATGGATTCTCGAAAAATTCTGGGCCTGGACCGACTGCGAGGGCCACCCCGAAAACATATTGACACGCGACGAGCTGCTCGACAACGTGATGTTTTACTGGGCCACCAACAGCGCCACCTCCTCAGCCCGGCTCTATTGGGAGAGTTTTGGCCGGGACCGCAGCAAGAACGGCCCGGTGCGCGTGCCGGTGGGTGTGGCCGCCTACCCCAAAGAAATCGTCATCCCGATCCGCCAATGGCTGCAAGCCGACTTCCCCGACATTCGCCATTTCGCCAGCATGCCCAAGGGCGGGCATTTCGCAGCGTTTGAGCAGCCGGTGGCCTTTGTGGATGACCTCAGAACCTATTTCCGGCTGCTGCG
>JANOMD010000310.1:0-5728 GCA_031420135.1 Rhodoferax sp.
CCCACGATGGCGCTGCCGGTGTCCTGTGCCAGCACCAGCCGCTGCAGGTTGACTTGCGGCCCTGCAGACACCAGCCACACTGGCGTGCCGTACGGAATGCTGCCGGGATCCACCGCGATGGAGCGCCCCGGCGTGAGCGGCACGCCCTGCGCGCCCCTGGGGCCGGGCGAGGCGTCGCCGTCTGGCAGTGGCTCTTCGCGGAAAAACACGGTGCGCGGGTTGCTCCAGAGCATCTCCTGCACCCGCTTGGGGTTTTGCACGGTCCAGGCTTTGATGCCGGGCCAGGTGGCGTCCTTGATGGCACCTTGGTCAAGCAGCCAGCGCCCGACGCTTTTGTACGGCTGCTCGTTCGAGCCCGCAAAGGCCAGCCGGACCAAGACTTTGGAGCCATCGGGCTGGCTGATGCGCAGTCGCCCCGAGCCCTGAATTTGCAGCACCAAAGCGTCCACCGGGTCAGCCAGCCAGGCAATCTCACGCCCCTTGAGCGCTGCCTGGGCTTGAGGCAGCGTATCAATTTCCTGGCGCGTGAACCAGGGCTTGCGTACCGCCAGACCCGCTGGCGGCTGGTACAGCGGGACTTTGAAGTTGACGCCCGGCAGGCGGCTGGCCTCCAGAATCGGCTCATAGTAGGCCGTGAGCAAGCCCGCGCCTTGCGGGTCGTTTTGCAGCGGCTCGACCCGGTAGGGCTGGAGTTTTTCAGCCAGCCATTGGCGCTGCCCCTCAGCGCTGGCAATGCTCAAACGGCGCACATCGGCGCACAGCGCGGCAAAGTTCGGTGCCGGTTTTTCGCAGCTTCGCAGCCAGGCGTTCCAGGCTTCGTGCAGCGCGTCCTCCTCAAAACCGGGCAAATCGGACCAGCGCACCGCCACCCAGCGGCTTCTGGCCTGCACCATGGCCGGCAGCGACAACGCCACTTCATCCTGCGGCGGCTGGGTTGGCGAACCGCTTGGAGAGCCGCTCGGGGAAGTCGCGGCGCTCGGCGCGTTCGGCACGCTGATCGCAGACGGCCCATTCAGCGGTGGCTGCACTGGCGCGCTGGCGCAAGCCACCAGCGCTCCTACAATCAGGCTTGACCCCACCACACGAAGGAGACGGTTCATGGGACTGCTGTTACTCGAAGCGCTGGGTGCCATGGTGCTGTTGATTCTGATTGTCTGGTGGACGATGTTTTCAGGCCGGAAAAAGGGCGAACTGGACAGCACCCGAGCGGCCAATGACAGTGGCAAAAAGAGCGCCGGGGACGGCGGCCAGGAAGACATCAAAAAGTGAAGTTTGACGATAATTATTAACCTGCAGGTTAATTTCTCCCGAAAAACTCGTCAAATTTGCCAATTTATCAATCAAATTGGCCTCTAGCTCTAGTACTATATACATAGTTTGCTATTTATTAAATAGCACTCAGCAAATTGGTCAGTTCAACGGCTGACTTCACCTGCATCTTTTCAAACACGCGGGCGCGGTGCACCTCGACGGTCCGCACGCTGATGTCGAGCTGGTCGGCAGGTCGGCTGGGTCAATTCAAATTTGCCGCCCTCAACCATCGCCTGAAAACGCTCGGCGCTGTCAAACAATTCGCTCGGGCAGTGGCGCGAGCGCAGCAGCCAGGCACTATGGATACGCAGGCATTGAGTACGGGTTGCATGGGCGTTGAAAAAGTCTGATCTTATGCGAGTTGCGCCTCTGCCGAAATCGCCAGCGTGAAGGTAAACACCGTGCCTTGCGGCATCACAATACCCGATGGCCCTGCGCCGGCAGGCTGGTTTGGCAATTTTTCAACAGGGCAAAGTCCAGGTCGTGGCACACCAGTCCGGCATTCACCGCAAGCTCGCCAAGGATCTCGCCCCAAGGACCGACCAACAGGCTGTGGCCCCAGGTGCGCCGCCCGTTTTCATGCAAACCGCCTTGCGCCGGCGCCACCACAAACGCCTGGTTCTCAATCGCCCGTGCGCGCAGCAGCACCTCCCAGTGCGATTGACCGGTGGTGTAGGTGAATGCGCTGGGCACCAGCAGCATGTCCACGCCCGATTTCGCATAGCCGCGGTACAGCTCGGGAAAGCGCAAGTCGTAACACACGCTCATGCCAATGCGCCAGGTCTGCCCCGACCGGTCCACCAGCTCGAATTTCACAGGCTGCTGCCCCCGCACCAGCACACGGGATTCGTCGTAGGACTCCTGGCCCCTGTCAAACTTGAACAGGTGGATTTTGTCGTAACGCGCCACGCATTGTCCGCGCGGGGAAAACACCAGCGAGGCGTTGTACACCCGGCCCGCCGCAGTGCCGCCCGGCAGTTGCTCTGCAACCAGCGGCAAGGTGCCCCCCACGATCCACAGGCCCAGTTCCCGCGCCGAGGTGCTTAAAAAAGTTTGAATCTCACCGCCGCCAAAGGTTTCCTGAATGGCGAGCTTGTCGGTGTCGCGGCGCCCCAGCAGGCAAAAATACTCGGGCAAAACGGCCAGTTCGGCACCCGCCAGCGCAGCCTCTTCAAGCAGCGCGCGGGCGCTTGCCAGATTGGCTGGCACCGACGTGGCGGACACCATCTGGATGGCAGCAACCTTCATGGCACGCGTTCCTCTTTTGGGGCGTTGCGGCTGTCATTTTTACGCTTGACCTGGGTGACCTGTGGGTCCAGCCAGCTGCCGTCAATGTGAAACTCCTGGGTTGCAGCCTCGATCAGCGGCCCGCGCAGCAGCACCTGCGCCAAAAATGTCCCCAGGCCAATCGCCGGGTTGATGGCCGTTGCGATCAACGAGGCGGTGCCGGCATTGATCTCGGGCACCACGATCACGCGGATGTCCTGCGTTTCCTTGGCAATGTCGGCGCGACCGTCCATCAGCACGGCGGCGTTGACACCTTTCATCTGCAAGTTGTTGGTGCTGGCAATGCCCTGGTCAATTTTGACATCACCGCGCACGAAGTCAAACGAAAAACCTTCACTGAACACGTCCCGAAAATCAAGCGCCAGGCGACGTGGCAGCGACTGAAGGCTAAGCACCCCCAGCAGCTTGGCAAGTACCGGGTCGGCCTTCAAGAACTGCCCGCTTTCCATATTGACCGTGAAGGCACCCCCCATGCTGGGGTAGTCCGGTGTCAGCGGCGAACCGGCCCAGGCGACCTGGCCTTCGAGCTTGCCCTTGCCTTTTCGAAAAACGTCTTTCATGCCAAAACGGGTCAGCAATTCCCCGGCGTCCAGTATGTCGAGCTTGAAGTTCATCACGGTGCGCCTGCGCTCAGCGTCGGTGCGGCTGGCGAGGCTTGCATTGCGCGGGCTTTGGGCGTTGCTGCCAGCCCAGTTGCCGCTGGCCGCAAACACCGCCTCGGGCGTGATGATGTTGAACTTGGCCAGGCGCCACTCGCGCACACCGCCCTCGCGTGCCACCTCACCAGCCCCGCGATTGACGGCTTCAATCTCGATACGTCCGAGTTTTTTGCCGCGCAGCTCCATACTTTCGACAATGATGTCCAGCGCCGGAATAGCGGATGGCTGCTCCTCGAGCACCGATTCCACGTCTTTGATTGAAGTCTGTGCCAAAGTGACGCGTGCCAGCCGGGCGTAAACTCGGCCCGCCCCTGCGCCGCCAGACTGCCGGTACTCGGCATAGCCATTCAGCTCGCCAGCTTCCAGGTTGGCACGCCAGGTCAAGCCTTCGCGCGAGCCACCCACCACGATTTTCGTCAGCGTGCGCCCACCCACGGTGAGTTCACCGGCACGAATCGCCATCGTGTTGGGCAAATAGCCCAGCGCCGGATTCAACGCGCCACGCAACTGCGCGGGCACCGCGGCGGTGGCGGGCGCTGCTGCCGGCACGGCGCCAGACACCGGGGCGCTGCCCTGCGTGATTGCCGGCTCTTGCGGCTGCGGCACGGCCAGCTTGACGCCGGTGGCTTGTGTGAGCACGCTGTTCCATGCATCCAGGTCCAGCCGCGCGAGGTTGACGTTGGCCACTACGCCGTCCGCTGGCATCGGTGCAGATTCGTCAGCGGCCAGACCCACGGCAATGCTGCCGCGAAGCACTTTGGGCTCGGCACCCGAGACGTCGCGCACGTAATTGAGCGCACCGATGCGTCCCAGCTCAAGTTTCAGTTGATCCACCGGGTGCGCCGGGTCCACGCCTGCCAATCCCGAGCGGTCACGCAAGGGGCCGCTCTCGTACCTCAGTGGCAGCGCGCTTTCAGCCGATTTGGACAAAGGCGCGGGCAAATTGAGCGCCAATCCCACCAGGTCGCTGGCCACGGCCAGCTCAGGTACGCCGTCGCGAAAACCCAGTACGGCGGAGTACGCTGCCGCTCCGCTGGCCTGTTGCGCGATTCGGGCGACAAATCCGAGATCTTTGGACTGGCGCATTGCCTCGGCCGTCAAATGGCCCTTGGCCCGAAGCACGATGCCCAGCGTATCGCGCGGCGCCTGAGCGGCCTGCACCGCAGGTGCCACTGGCGAGGGTTTGGGCACGGCTGTAGCCGCATTCGTCGGCATTGGCGTTGGCGTTGACGATGTCGTTGGCAGCACCGTACCGCCCTCCAGCGCAATGTCCCCGCCAAACATTCGTCCCTGCACATTCGCCAGTGAAAAACCATGCTCGGTAAAGTTGAGCTGGCCGCGTATGTTGGACAACAAGGGCGTTGTGGGCGATATCTGAATTTCACTGCCCGCAGCAGCCAGGCTGCCCTGCACCGTGGTGCGTTCCAGCGCGCCAATCGGCAGGTTCAGCTTCAGCTTGAGGTCGGTGGTGCCCGTGGCCGTCGCTTTGGCCACTGCATCGCCAATCAACTGGCCCACCGGCGAGCTGTTGACCAGTGCCAGTGCGCTGGCCAGCGGCCCACGCCCGTCCGCACTCACCACCACGGTTGGCGAGTTCAACAGGTCGGCAATTTGCCCTTCTGCTTTGGTGATTTGCAGGCTGGCAGGGCCAACCGGGCCCGCGCCCGCTGCATTCACGAGCTTGCCCGAAAGCACCTTGACCTGTAGCTTCAAGCGGTCGATCAAAAGCTCACCCGACAGCTCCGTCAACACCGGCCACGGCAGACTGTCAGCACGCGCCACACTGCGCGGCACGTAGGCAAAAGTTGCATCAGACATTTTGGCGGATATGCTGAACTCGCCCAGTTTCGGGTTGGCAAACGGCAATTCAAAAATGTAGCCCTTGGCCTTGAATTTGACATCGGTTGCCACACCCTTTTGAATCGCTTCTCGCACGTATTCACGCACATTGGGCAGCATCATGGATGGCAAATAGCGGTGCACGCGCGTGCCGTCCAGCCGGGTCATGCTGCCTTGCAAATCCACCACGCCTGGAAATCGGGTGCGGCCCCGCGTCACATTGGCCGCGCTGGCATCGCCGGTTTGCCACTTCACCTGTGCTTCACCTTGCCCGTCGTCGTTGCTGAATTTGAGGTTGGGCACTTGAACCGATATCTTGTCGCCGGCAATTTGCCATTGCACGTCGCCCGAGAGTTGTGCCAGCGGAATCAGCGGGTCGTCAAACATGCCAGGCAACGCAATGCTGCCTTGGCGCATCACCAACGTGGCCTTTCCAGCCGATTGCGTCAGGTCAAAATCGATGGTCGCGCCCCGAATGGCGGGCCCTGGCGCCCCGGCCCGTGCGACCTCCAAACCCACGACGCGCCCTTTTGCCTGGTACTTTTGCACGCCGCCGGGCTGGCCTTGCCAGGACGCCTGAATTTTCTCGATCACGCCCTTGGGCGCCCAAGCCGCCAGGCTGGCTTGCGCCG
>JANOMD010000311.1:0-1985 GCA_031420135.1 Rhodoferax sp.
CCTGCGAAGAGCGGCGTTTGGTACTGCTGCCGCGCCAGACGGCGCACGCGTGGGACGATTTGATGGTGCAGCACGATTACATGCACGCGCTGTCGCTGGTTCCTTGAGGTTGATGGTTGCTTCTTTATAGATAGTAAACTATTTATATTATTCGAGAGCTAGCGGTCTATTTTACTTAAGAATTGATCGGCGGACTCAAAATGAACTGCGGTGGCGCACTAGCCAGCGGCTCTCAACGCGCAGCGCGGCTGGGCTGCTGCGGATGACCAGCGACAGGTCGAACAGATCACGCGCCGTGGCCCGGTTGCCACGGTGCCACATTTTCTTGGCAACAATCTCCACGTCTGTTTCTACGCGCACAGGCTTGCCGTTGATTGTCTCCAGAGTCCAGGCATTTGCCGTCAAGTTTGACCCGGTCACGATGTCAATCTCGCCCTCAGCGCGTAGCAGTTTGATGAACTCGGCCGCTTCAACATAGTCCCTGCACAAATCCGCAGCGAAATCACTCAGGCGCGGGTTCACAAAGCCCAGATATTGAGGGTCTGGCACGAACAGATCGATGTCTTTGCTCAAGCGGTGTCCGTGGCGCAGCATCAGCACCGTGCCGCCACCAAACGTCCAAAATGCATCGGGCCGAGTATGGGCGCACATGTCATCCATCAACGCCTGTGCGTGCACAAACAGCGCCTGCCACACACCGGGACGGGTCGAATCAAAGTGCACCTCAGAGCCCACGCCATTCCCCGCGGGGCGACTTCAGCTCACGTGCCCAGGCACCCAGGTGCCTCCACACTCGTGCAGGCGGCACCCGGCCCTGGTTGGCCGCGGCCTCCACCGCAGCCACCACCACGGGCAGCGGCGATTCGTCGATCAACGTGCTGATGTGCGCCAAATACGCCGGGGGAATCTCTCCGCTGACCAATGCCGCCGCCAGTGCCGTGGCGGGCATCGCGTTGCGGTAGCTCACACTGGCCGATTGCGCCGCCGTTTGCAGCGCAGACCGGTCTGCCGCCGCGCCCTTGTGCGCAGCGCGCGGCGCCAATTGCAACCGGGCACCCAGCACTTGCAACAGGCGGCCCAGTCGGCCCACGCTCAAATCCACCACCGTGCCGCGCTCCAGCGCGTTCACGGTGGCGCGCGACAGGCCCGCCATCCGCGCCAGCGCCGCCTGCGACAGGCCCAACTCGCCACGCCGTTGCAGCACGGTAGATCCAATCCAAGCCAGGTCATTCATGCCGCCAGCATAGTCAGGGCGCAAAAATATGTCAAATATATTTGACATAAAAATCAGTTGCCACATATTAAATAGCCCTATGTGCATACAGAACGAGGGCCAAAGCCCGATCTCCTCCTTGGAATCCAAGCTCTTAAATTACCCGAAAATGCCTCGTCACCACGCCCGCCGCCGCATGCCGCTGGCAGGCCTGCACCTTCATCAGCAGCGCGTGCTGCGCCTCTGGCAAATCAAACCGGGTGCACAGGTCTGCCTGAATGCGCGCCAGCAGCACGGCGGCTTCGTAATCACGCAGCAATGGCCCCAAAACGAACAGCATCACCCTGAACAGCCAGATTGCGCCCCAAACGTTGCAAACGTTGTTCGGGCACGTGGCAAGCACGGCAGCACCTTCGCCCGCACGCAGCCCAAAGTTGTCAAGCACATCGTAAATGCCAATGAAAAAAGCAATCGCCGCTGGTGCGCCTTCGATCAGATACCGCACGTTCATCAACACCAAAAAACACCCTACCGAACACGATGAAAGGCCCAAAGGAGCGACGCTTGAAGGACACACCAACATGAATGCCGCCAACCCATCCGAGACTGATTTCGATGAGCGCTACCAAAGCCACCTCAAACACCTCAAACTCAAGGGCCTGCAACCCAAGACCATCGATGCCTACGCGCGTGGCATCCGGCGCATGGGCGACTACTTCGACCATTGCATTGACAACCTGTCGCCAGCGCAACTGACCGACTACTTCAGCGA
>JANOMD010000312.1:0-4214 GCA_031420135.1 Rhodoferax sp.
TGAAGCGCATGGCCAGAATACGGCCATCGGCGTCCAGCGCCACCTGGGCGTCGAGCGTGAGCGCGCGGCCATGCCAGTCGCTCAGGAACACCTCACTGCGCGAGCCGACCCATCGCAATGGTCGGTTGAGCTTGCGCGCCGTCAGCACAAGCAAGACGTGTTCGCTATAGGGCGTCCCGCGCAAACCGAACGACCCCCCCACGTCCTGCGTTGACACTTCGAGTTGTGCCTGGGGCACACCGGTGGTTGCGCTGAGGAGCGACAACATGCCCAGGATGCCTTGCGTCGGCGTGTGGATGCGGGTGCGACCCGTGGCTTGGTCGTGCATCACCACCACGGCGCGGGGCTCCATCGGCATGCCAATCAAACGCTGGCTGGCAACCCGCACACGGCTGACATGGCGCGCCGCCTTGAACGCCGCTTCTACGGCAGCGCGGTCGCCATCGGCAAAACGGGCTGAGAGGTTGCCGGGGGCGGCTTCATGCAGCTGAACGCTGCCAGGCGCCAGGGCGCTATCGACGGTGGCGGCTGCTTCCAGCGGCTGGTAGTCGATTTCAGCCAGCTCGGCGGCATCTTGCGCCAATCCCGCCGTCTCGGCCAACACCATTGCAATCGGTTGGCCGACAAAGTGCACAGTGTCTTTTGCCAACACCGGCATGCGCACCACCTTTTGCGGCTGACCATTGATGTCGTCCACGGAGACGATGTTGGGGAAGTCTTGCGCCCCCAAAGCCTTCGCGTCGTCCGCCGTCATCACCCAAACAACACCAGGCGCTTTGGCCACAGCCGACAAATCAATGCGTGCAATGCGTGCGTGCGCGTGCATGGAGCGGATCACAAAAGCGTGCAGCATGCCTGGGTAAGCGTGGTCGGCGGTGAAGCGGCCCTGGCCAGTCACCAAGGCATGGTCTTCGCGCCGCGCGTAGTTCACGTTTGCAGACAAGGCGACTGGGGCGGTGGTGGCGCTCATGTCGATGCCACCTGGGTGCCAGACATGGCGGTGGCAGCCTGGCGCACCGCCTTGGCAATATTGATGTAACCCGTGCAGCGGCACAGGTTGCCGCTCAGGCCCTCGGCAATTTCCGCGTCGCTCGGGTCAGGCTGAAACTTCAGCAGGCTCACGGTAGACATGATCATGCCGGGCGTGCAAAAGCCGCATTGCAGCGCGTGGCACTCGGTGAAGGCGGCTTGCACCGGGTGCAAAGCCTGGCGGCCAGAACTTGACGCTGCCAGGCCTTCAATGGTGGTGACTTTGCAGCCCACAGCCTGAACCGCCAGCATGCTGCAAGACTTGACCGCTGCGCCATCGAGCAACACCGTGCAGCAGCCGCACTGGCTGGTGTCGCAACCCACATGGGTGCCGGTGAGCCCAAACACATCGCGGATCATGTCGGCCAGCAAGGTGCGCTCTTCCACATCGGCGCTGCGAGATTGGCCGTTCAATTCAAGGGTGATCTTCATGGTAATTTTTATGAGGGATAGAAATGGGCCGCACAAGCCGCTCAGGCCAGGGCCTGCAGGGCTTGCTCAAACATCAAGGTGGCAAGCCGCGCACGGTAAGCAGCAGGCGCATGGATGTCTGACAACAATTCAGGGTGTTCAAACAGCGCCGTGCTCAACCCGCGTTGCCAGGCGGCTTCAGCAGCGGGCCAACGGCAAACACTGCTTGCAGCACCAGTGACGGCGACCCGCACCTGCGCGCCACCGAAGTCGGCCACATACACACCGGTCATGGCGAAGCCGGAGGCCGGATGGCGAAACTTGGCATAGGCGCTGCGTTTCGGGATGGCAAATTTTATGCCGGTGATGATCTCGTCGCCCTTTAAAGCAGTGGTGAACATGCCCTGGAAAAAATCTTCAGCGGCAACTTCGCGCTGCTGTGTGACCACCACGGCATTCAGCGCCAACAGGGCCGCAGGGTAGTCGGCGGCGGGGTCATTGTTGGCGATCGAGCCGCCCAGCGTGCCACGTGCCCGCACCTGCGGATCGCCAATGCCCCCGGCGAGCCGTGCCAAGCCGGGCAAGGCTTGTGCGAGCGGTGCCGAACTGGCAACCTCCGCGTGGCGCATGCCAGCGCCGACCCACACGTGGTCTGCCTTGACCTCGATCTGGCGCAAGTCGGCAAGGCGCGAAATATCCACCAGTTGTGTCGGAGAAGACAGGCGGTGTTTGAGCGCTGGTATCAAAGTCATGCCGCCGGCGAGCAGCCGGGCATCGGGATCCGCCGTCAAAACCTGTCGGGCCTGGTCCAGCGCGGTGGCAAGTTGGTAATGGATTGGTTTCACAGTGAGCGGGGCAAATGCCAATTTGTGTGGTTGAAGATGACCGTCACTTTACCCCGAAAATACTGGCGCGCGGCTTGGCGGTCTGCGTCGCGAAGCCCGCCTTGAATTCTTGCTGCGCTACTCCAGCCGATACACCAGCACCGGCAATGGGCTGTGAGTCAAGACTTTCTGGGTCTCACTTCCGAGCAGAACTCCCTGCAGGCCCTTGCGGCCGTGCGATGCCATGACGATGAGATCGCAGCCTCTTTCCTCGGCGGCCTGAATGATTGCTTCGTAAGGATGGTCGCTGGTCGCAACAGCCGTATCACAGGCTACGGCCGCAGCTGCCGCAGCCTTTTCAATCACTGAGAGGAACTGATCGGCGTGGGCTCTGGAGTCTTTTTCAAATTGCTCCTTGGTATCGCTGAGCATCTCGGTCTGGAAGGTAAACGTCTGGTATTGCGGCATCACGTAAATGCCGGTGACGCTGGCGTTGATGCTTTTGGCAAACTGGATGGCTTCATGGACCGCATTTGAGGACATTTGTGAGCCATCTGTCGGCAGCAGAAGATGTTTGAACATGTTTTTCTCCGGTTGGGTGGGATAACCAATGTCACAAATAAGAGGTTAGGCCACTTTTTGGACGATGTCAATGCGAAGCCTTGACATGCACTGGTTTCCGCGAGCAGGCACTTTGCCAGGCGCGTCTGCGGCATTGCCCAAATTCAAACGCGCAAGGGAGTGCCCCCAATTACGATGTGCCTCAGCACGTTGCGCAAAGCCGCGTGCGCCATTTTTATCAGGAGACATGATGGGCAAGACCTTTACCAAACGCCTCGGCATCCTTCGCAGGAAGGACGGCATCACCCACGAGGCATTCGTTAGTCACTGGCTTGAAAAGCACGCCGCTCTTTGCGTGAAACTGCCAGGCCTGCGCCGCTACTCGGTCAACCTGGTGGACCGCCAGCGCTTTCCCAATTTCGACTACGACGGCTTTTCAGAACTGTGGTTCGACACCGAGGAGGCGCTCATTGCCGCGATGCAGAGCCCCGAGGGCCGCACGCTGTTGAGCGATCTGCCGAATTTCGCCAAGGACGTTTCACCAATCATCTCGGTCGAGCACCAGATTGTCTGGCCCTGAGCGGCCCAACCCAAAGAAACCCAAGGAATCAGCATGGCACAACTAACAGGTAAAGTGGCGCTCGTCACCGGCGCGGCGGGCGGCTTCGACGAGGGCATCGCGCGACTGTTTGTCGCCGAAGGCGCGCGCGTCTTGATCGCCGACCTCGACGCCGTCAAGGCGCGCAGGGTTGCCGATGAACTCGGCCCGTCGGCCAGGGCCGTTGGCTGCGACGTCTCCAAGGCAGAAGACGTCAACGCGGCGGTTGCCGCTTGCGTGGCGGCTTTTGGTCCGCCCGATATTGTCGTCAACAACGCGGGCACCACGCACCGCAACCAGCCCATGCTCGATGTCGATGAGGCTACCTTCGACCGCGTCTTCAACGTCAATGTCAAATCGATTTTCTACATGACGCACGCGGTTGTGCCGCTGATGCGCCAGCGTCGGCAAGGCTCGATCATCAACGTTGGTTCCACCGCTGGCATGCGCCCGCGCCCGGGCCTGACCTGGTACAACGCCTCGAAGGGCGCAGTGAACCTTCTGAGCAAGTCGATGGCCGCCGAACTCGGGCCCGACAACATCCGCGTCAACGCCATCTGCCCGGTGATGGGTGCCACCGGTCTCATCGAGCAATTTCTCGGTGCGCCGGACACCCCCGAGAGCCGTGCCAAGGTGATTGCCGGCATTCCACTGGGCCGACTGTCCACGCCAGACGACGTGGCGCAAGCCGCGCTCTACTTGGCCAGCGACGCTTCGTGTTTCATTACAGGCGTCGAGTTGCCAGTGGACGGTGGCCGGACCATCTGAGCGCTGGCCGGCAACGGCCCCAG
>JANOMD010000313.1:0-2189 GCA_031420135.1 Rhodoferax sp.
ACTGGTTGTTTATCCAGTAAACTTGGCGCATGGCCAAAGAAAAAACCGTTTTTACCTGCACCGAATGCGGCGACACCAGCCCAAAATGGCTGGGCAAATGCCCGGCCTGCAATGCCTGGAATACGTTGATTGAGTCGGTCGCACAAAGCAACGCGCCCACGAAAAACCGCTTTGCTTCTTTGGCCAAAACCACCACAGTGACTGCACTGGGCGATATTGAAGCCACCGACATGGCGCGCACGCCCACCGGCCACGAGGAGCTGGACCGGGTGCTGGGCGGCGGCATGGTTGAAGGCGGGGTGGTGCTGATTGGCGGCGACCCGGGTATTGGCAAATCCACCTTGCTGTTGCAGGCGCTGGATTCCTTGCAGCGCAGCGGGCAAAAAACCCTGTACGTGACGGGCGAAGAAAGCGGCGCCCAGGTGGCCTTGCGTGCGCGCCGCCTGGGGCTGGACAACTCCCAGGTCAAGGTGCAGGCTGAAATCCAGCTCGAAAAAATCCTCGCCACGCTGGCCGACGTGCAACCTGATATTGCGGTGATAGATTCGATCCAGACGGTGTATTCAGACCAGCTCACTTCCGCCCCTGGTTCGGTGGCGCAGGTGCGCGAGTGTGCCGCGCACCTGACGCGCTATGCCAAAGCCAGCGGACAGGGAACAGGAGCCGCCCGTGGCCGGTCGACGTGCATCGTGCTGGTCGGCCACGTCACCAAAGACGGCGCACTGGCCGGGCCGCGCGTGCTGGAGCACATGGTCGATACCGTGCTGTATTTTGAAGGCGACACGCACAGCAGCTTCCGGCTGGTGCGGGCCATCAAAAACCGCTTTGGCGCGGTCAACGAGATTGGCGTTTTCGCCATGACCGAGCGTGGCTTGAAAGGTGTCAGCAACCCCAGCGCCATCTTTTTGAGCCAGCATGCCGAGCCGGTGCCCGGCAGTTGCGTCATGGTCACGCTGGAAGGCACCCGGCCGATGCTGGTGGAAATTCAGGCGCTGGTGGACAGCGGCGGACCCTCCCCCCGGCGCTTGAGCGTGGGGCTGGACAAAGACCGGCTGGCGATGCTGTTGGCAGTGCTGCACCGCCACGCCGGTGTGGCCTGTATGGACCAGGACGTGTTTGTGAATGCCGTGGGCGGCGTGCGCATCAGCGAGCCGGCGGCCGATCTGGCGGTGATGCTGGCCATTACTTCCTCCCTGCGTGGCAAGCCGCTGCCCAAAGGGTTCATCGCCTTTGGCGAGGTCGGGCTGGCCGGTGAAGTGCGTCCCGCGCCACGCGGCCAGGAGCGCCTGCGCGAAGCCGCCAAGCTGGGCTTCAGTGTGGCGTTGGTTCCCAAAGCCAATGCGCCGAAAAAAGCCATTGAAGGCATGACCATCCACGCGGTGGAGCGAATTGAGCAGGCGATGCAGGTGGTGCGCGGGCTGGGCTGATGGGTTTATGCGTTCAGTAAACCCAATTTGGGTATTTTGAGGCTCAAAATGCCCGTTTTGACACAAAAAGTGAATGAAAATCGCCTCTAGCTCTAGTGTTATATAGATAGTTTGCTATTAAATAAATAGTATTCATTTTCGCGCCAAACTGCCACCACTGATGGTGTGGATCACGCACCCACCCTGACGGCTTTGCATAATACGCACCTGTGCGCCCAAATACGACCCGGTCTCACCCCGTGCCTGGGACGCACTCTTCGCAGACCAGTGGTGGCCGGGGCTGGGGAAGTTCCTGGTGGAGGCGGTTCTGGCCGTGCTTGGCTTTTTCATTTCAAAACTGTAGGTCTACAGGAATGCGCAACGGTAAAACCATCGCGGTCGTGATACCGAGCTACAAGGTCACGGCGCAGATTCAGGCAGTGATCGCCAAAATTGGGCCGGACGTGGACCGTATTTACGTGGTCGATGACGCCTGTCCGGACGGCAGCGGCCGCCTGGTGCAAACACAGGTGACCGATGCACGGGTGCAGGTGATTTTTTGCGCGGCCAACCTGGGTGTCGGAGGTGCAGTCATGGCCGGCTTGCGAGCAGCGCTGGCCGACGGTTGCGATTGCATCGTCAAGATCGACGGTGATGGCCAGATGGACCCGCAGTTGCTGCCCCAGTTCGTTGCGCCGATCCTGGAGGGCCGGGCCGATTACACCAAGGGCAACCGGTTTTTCAACCTGGAAGACGTGCAGGCGATGCCGTTTGCCCGGCTGG